>JAFTAC010000665.1 GCA_017458805.1 Victivallales bacterium
CTGTGCTCAGTGCTTCAGCGCCGAGGCCCATGGGGGCGCGGGGGCAGTGCCCCCCGTCCTTTGGCACAGCTCCAGGCCGCTATGGCTTGGGGACTCCGCCGCGCTAAAGCGCGGCGCACAGAATAGGTGGCGCACAGAACAGGTGGCGCCCAGAACAGGTGGCGCACAGAACAGGTGGCGCACAGAACAGGTGGCGCACAGAACAGGTGCCGTCGCCCCCTTGCCTATGGTATCACATATTCGCCGAGGCTGGTGGTGCTGAGCAGGAAGAAAAGGCTGCCGTTATGGTAGGCTCCGCCGCCTGTCATCACTTCTCCCTGTGGCATGGCGGACTGCGGAACAGGCTCGAATGTTGTTGGGTCGAGTTCGGAGATTTGCGTGACCTGGAGGAGGAACATGCGGTCACCGTCGGCCTTGAGCAGGGCATTGCGCACGGGAACCACAATTGAATAGGTCTTCTCGATGGCGAATGATTCGGGGTTGATAACATGCAGGTTGCCATTGCTGGTGGCGGCAAGGATTCTACCACGCCAGAGAGCGACGGCAATGACGGCAGGCGTGCCAGGCAGCCGCAGGACGTTCACGACCTTCCGCGTGTTCCAGTCCATGCGGAAGACGGAAGCATCTGTGACGGTGACATGTCCGCCGTGGGTGGAGATGGTGGTACCGCCGACAAGATGTGCATCGTCCTCAAAAAACATCGCGATGCAACTCTCGCCAGGAAGCCAGTCGGTAATGGTGCTGTTTTCGCCCGTCAAAAGGTTGTGTACGCCGATGCAGCCACCGTCCATGCCGTCATACGAAAAGCCAGCAAAGACGACTTCCTTCGTGCGGTCGTTGACCTGGACGGTGCGCGGGCGCATAATCTCCTTTGGCCACCTGCCCAGGATGCGCGGATTTGTCTCCTTGTCCTTTTCACGCGGTGCGTCGGCCAGCTCGAAGCCCGTAAGCGAGAACCAGCGGTATTTTCCCTTGGGGCTTTTTACGACTGTAAAATCGACAGGAAGCTTGCCCCCTTCTGGCGTGAAGGGACCGAAGGTATAGATTTTAGTATGGTCGGCTTCGCCGCAGAGGTCGAAAGTCTGCGTCTGCCCACCCACCTTCATCGTCACGATGCCATACGTGGGAAACTTGTAGAAACGGAGATTCAGATACTGCGGTCCCTTCTTGTCCGTGACGGCAAAGAAGCGGAACGATGAATCGTCCGTCTCTGCCTGGCAAAGCATGATATTGTCCAGATGCGAGATTTTCGCATCCTTGAGTTCGGCTTTTTCAGCCAGCTCTTCCTGACGCTGCCCGAAGAACTTGCTTGCCTGGCACTGGTAAGGCTCGTTTGGATTGAACTCCCAGAGTCTCCCATGCGCGTATTCGCAGAGGTAGAGCTTGCCGTTGTAGGGGGTCATATTGCAGAAATTGCCGCCGCCGATGATGGGGTTGTAGCCAAAGTCCGTCATCTTGCCCGTAGTCGGTTCATAGCGGACGAAATGGTGCGGGTGGGCGCTGGATGCATAGATGTTCCCGGCTGGCCCGACGCCCACGCTCGTCATGCTTGCGCCACCAGACTTGTAGGTGATGGGATAGGATTTGAGCTTGCCCGAGCCATCCTCCCACAGGATTTCACGGTTGTGGATGTCATAGCGAACAACCTTGCGCTTTGCATCAACCTTCAGCGACATGGTGCCGTATTTGAGGTGAGGCAGAGGCATGTCATTGCGCGGCCCTGCGGGCTTCTCCACAATCTTGCCGCCACGGCACATCGCCGAGAAGCCCGATGGCGAGTTGATATAGACCCTGCCGTCTCGTTGGCGCGCACAGTAGCCACACCCCTGCACGCGGTCCTTTTCGTCAAGCAGTGCAACCATCCGCCCCGTGGCAGGATGGTAGGCAACAACGCCTGCGCGTCCCATGCCGACACCGCAATAGAGCCAGTCTTCATCATCGCTGGCAATCCAGTAGAGCTGTGTCTCAACAGGGTCCACCCGCACGCCAGACTCCACATGGCCCGTAGCAGGGTTCACGGCAAAGAGGGTGCAGGGCACGTTTCCCAGCCAGACACGTCCGTCGTTGCCAATGGCCGTCACCCAGTTGTTACCTGGGGCCTTTGCATCGCCTAGTTTCATTTCGCGCGCGTTGACATCGAATATGACAACTTCACTTGAGAGGCCAAAGACGAACTTGCCCTCTGGCGTCAGCGCAGCGCCACTGATGAAACCTCCGTTCACGGGGATTGAATATTGGAAGGTCTTGCCTGTGTCAAGCTCCGTATAGAGGAGGTAGTTCTTCTTGAAGGCGTCCAGGGGGGACATCAGCACAAAGGGGCGACCCTGCGCATCAAGGGAAGCAATGCAGTTGCGCACCTCCGAATCATCTACGCAGACACCGTGGTTGCGGACGCGATCCGATTTCAGCGGGACATTCTCCTGCATGTAGATGTTCTTGAAGACGGCCTTGCTCTTGCGCCTTGAGAGAACAATGACAAACTTGGCCTTGACAACAGGGGCGGTTGCCTTGTAGGTGCGCTTCATTAGCTCCCAGGTTGTGCGGTTCGGGTCGGGACCAATCACCACGCAATTGACAGCCTTGCCATCGGCCAGCGTCAAGTCCATATAGATGCCGTATGTGGATTCGCGCCTTGGATAGCTGTTCTCGATGTTGAGGAACGCGCCACCGAACTCGATGGGGATTATCTCCTTCTGGTTCAGCTGGATGGTCTGCGACAGCTTGACCGATGATTTTTCGTCGGGACAGGTCAACTGCCAGCTGCCATCTGCCAGTTTCTCCACATATTGCGGATCGCTGATTTCCCAGGCGTCCTCTTTCAGCAGATTGCCGCCAAACACGGTTACATATACAACCAGAAAGACTATCAAAGCGCGCATCATCATAGTGGTTAGTGGTTAGTGGATAGTGGATAGTGGATAGTGGATAGTGGATAGTGGTTAGTGGATAGTGGTTAGTGGATAGTGGTTAGTGGATAGTGGTTAGTGGATAGTGGATAGTGGTTAGTGGTTAGTGGATAGTGGTTAGTGGATAGTGGATAGTGGATAGTGGATAGTGGTTAGGAGTTAGAGGATTGAGGATAGTGGATAGTGGTTAGTGGATAGCTGACATGTTCGACCACCAATAACTAACCATTAACCACTAACCACTACATTTCGGCAACCTGCTGGCACTTCAGGCAGAGTTCGGCGGCCTTGAAAGCGCGTTCCTGGGTCATTGCATTTTCCGTGCGGTGAATGCAGTCCAGGATGAACTTGCTGAAGAAGGGGTTTCCGACGGTGTTCTGGGCGTTCACATGATACTCGCCCACCTTGTTGACGTAGTACATCTGCCCGTAGCCAAGTCCCGTAGCCACATCGACGAATTTGCGCAGCTCGATGTAGCCATCCGTGCCGACGATGAGAGTGCGTCCATCGCCCCAGCTGGAGAGACCATCAGGAGTGTACCAATCGACGCGGTAGTAGAACGAGACACCGTTATCGGAGGTGAGAGAAGCCTCGCCAAAGTCCTCGAATTCAGGGAATTGAGTGTATTTGCAGTTGGCAATTCTAGCACTGTTCACGGTGGCGTCCTTTGCACCTGCGTAGTGCAGGAACTGCTCGCACTGGTGGCTGCCGATATCGGTCAGAATGCCGCCGTACTGCGCTTTCTTGAAGAACCAGGCAGGCCTGCCGCTGGGAGGTCCCATGCGGTGCGGGCCGACGCCGATGATGCTGACGACCTTCCCGATGGCCCCCTGCTCTATCATGTCGCCAGCGGCACAAGCAACTTCAGAGCCGAGGCGTTCACTGTAGTACACCATGTACTTGCGGCCCGTCTCCGCTGCCACGCGCCTGGCTTCCGCCAGCTGCTCTGGAGAGGTGAATGGGGTCTTGTCGGTGAAATAGTCTTTGCCCGCCTTCATGCAGGCGATGCCGAGAGCGGCGCGGTCGCTAGGGATGTCCGCCGCCGTGACCAGTTTCACCTGCGGGTCGTCCAGAATCTCATCCATGCTTCTGGCGACCTTTGCCTCGGGGTACTTCTCGGCCAGCGTCTTCAGGACGTCGGAACGCTTGTCGAAAATCCACTTCAGTGTCGCGCCAGAGTTCTTGAAATGGGCAATCTGCCCATAGATGTGCCCATGCTCAAACTGCACGGCTGCGAATTGGAATTCATCGGGTTCCACGACCTTCTTGCGGTCGTATTCAAAGAAGAAGGGGGTGCCGTCAGGCTTGCGAAGGTTTTCAAGTTCAATTGTGTTCATTTTGGACTCCTGTTTATTATATTCATGCTCTCAAAAGGCGACAGCTATGGTGTTTGAAATCGGGTCTGGCAGGGTCGGCGGACTTGTCGTAGTTGATGCCGACAAGAATGAGGTTTCCCTTGTAGTGCTCCAGACGCGATGGATAATCCTGGCGAAGAATCTGGTCGATGGCAGAATCCGCATCCAAGTTGTGCTTAAGCTCAATAAGCATGGCTGGACGGCTTGGATGCTTGGGTATATAGGTCAAATCCGCGTACCCCTTGCCCGTGTCCAATTCAGGGATGACGGTGTATTCGTCCTGTGCCTTGTAATAGGCAAGCTGGACGGCATAGCTTAGCGCCGCCTCGGAGTTGTATGTGCGGTTGCCCGCCTTGTCGTGCGCCGCTTCAACCAGCTCAGCAACACGCTTTTCATCGCCCGCCCAGGTCGCCTCCAGCAGCTCCTGCGAGTTTTTGAGTGTGCGAATCGTGGAGGCCCATTCGCGGGTCTTGGTAGAGGCGTAGTACTCGTCCAGAATCTCACGGTTTGGGATGAACACACAGCCTGTCACCTCCTCATACCCCAGATAGCCAAGGTGGATAAGCAGCGCGAGGATATCGTCGCGGCAAACAAAGGTTTGCATATCATTCTGATACGTTCTTAGATCAACAGGTATCTTCGCACCGTCCATAAGACGTGCAACCGTCTCTTTCAGACCGTCAAAATCCATTCGAATGAACATGGCAAGAGCCTCAAAAG
>JAFTAC010000666.1 GCA_017458805.1 Victivallales bacterium
GAGGGCACGGCGACCATCGAAGGTGCTGTGACCGCTGGCACGGATGCTGCTATCACGGCTGGTACCAATGCCGATGTCTCTGGTGCTGTGACCGCTCAGAACAACGCCGACATCACGGCGGCGAACAATGCGACGGTCACGGGCGACGTGACCGCCACCGACGGCAATGCTACCATCACGGCCACGGAAGGCAGCGCCAATGTGGATGCGAAGGTTGAGGCTGGCCAGAATGCGGCCATCACAGCCAACACCAATGCCACGGTTGCTGGTGAGGTCAAGGCTGGCAACGATGCGACCATCACGGCGACGGAAGGCAACGCGAACGTTGCTGCGACAGTGGACGCCGGCAATGATGCATCCATCGCGGCAGGCAAGGACGCCGAGGTCTCTGGCAATGTGACCGCTCAGAACAACGTGGGTGTTGCGGCTGGCGAAGATGCCACGGTGACTGGTAACATTACGGCGACGGACGGCAGTGCAACCATCACGGCTGGTGAAAACGCCGATGTTCAGGGTGCTGTCAGTGCCAAGCAGGATGCCACCATCACGGCGACGAACAATGCGACGGTTACGGGCAATGTGACTGCCACCGACGGCAACGCGACCATCACGGCCACGGAAGGCAGCGCCGATGTGGATGCGAAGGTTGAGGCTGGCCAGAATGCGGCCATCACCGCCACTGAGAATGCCACAGTTGCTGGAGAGGTCAAGGCTGGCAACGATGCGACTATCACGGCGACGGAAGGCAACGCGAACGTTGCTGCCACAGTGGAGGCCGGCAACGATGCCGCTATCACGGCCGGCAAGGACGCCGATGTCTCTGGCAATGTGACCGCTCAGAACAACGCGGATATCACTGCCGCCAACAACGCGATGGTGACAGGCAATGTGACCGCCACTGACGGCACCGCCAACATTGCTGCCACGGAAGGCACTGCGACCGTCGAGGGCGCTGTGACCGCTGGCACGAATGCGGCCATCGCGGCCGGCAAGGATGCCGAGGTCTCTGGCAATGTGACCGCACAGAACAACGCGACGATAACGGCCACCAACAATGCGACGGTGACAGGCGATGTGACCGCTACGGACGGTAATGCCGTCATTATGGCGTACGAAGGTAACGCCAGTGTGGATGCAACGGTTATGGCTGGCCAAGTCGTGGGCATTGCCGCCAATGGCAACACGACGGTTGCTGGCGAGGTCATCGCTGGTTCCGATGCCATTATCCTGGCCACCGAAGGCAATGCAGATGTCCAGGCCTCTGTCACAGCTGGAAACAATGCGGATATTGTGGCTGGCAAGGATGCTACGGTCTCTGGCGATGTGTCTGCATGGAATGATGCGACCATTGCAGCTGGCAAGGATGCCACTGTTTCTGGCAATGTTTCTGCATTGAACGATGCGACCATCATGGCCAATGAAAACGCCACAGTCTCTGGTGAGGTGATAGCGGGGAACAACGCTGCCATTTCAGCAGGCGAGAAAGCCAAGGTTACTGGAGACGTGAGTGCGCTTAACGATGCGACCATTGAGGCTGGTGAAAACGCGGATGTCTCTGGCAATGTGCTTGCTCTGAACAATGCGGCCATCGCGGCTGGTGACGATGCAACGGTTACGGGCAACGTGACCGCTATTGCGGGCAATGCCGCAATAGCCGCTGGCGAAGATGCGGATGTCCAGGGTGCTGTGACTGCTGGCATGGATGCGTCCATCACAGCTGGCCAGGATGCGGAGGTCTCTGGCAGCGTGACCGCACAGGATAACGCAGCCATCACGGCGACGAACAACGCGACAGTCACGGGTGACATAACTGCTACTGACGGCAACGCCACAATCACGGCGACCGAGGGTGACGCAAATGTCGCTTCCAACGTAACGGCTGGTGCTGACGCAACCATCACGGCTGGCGTGGATGCCAATGTCACTGGCAATGTGACCGCGCAGAACAACGCCGACATTACCGCGACCAACAATGCGACAGTCACTGGCAACGTGACCGCGACCGACGGCAACGTGAGCATCACGGCGACGGAAGGCATTGCCGAGGTCACGGAGACGGCGACGGTGCAGGCAGGTTCGGATGTCAATGTCGAGGCTGGTGATGATGCCAGGATAGCCGGCACGGTTGTCTCTGGCGAAAACACCAGCATCACGGCGACGGATGACGTTATCGTCACTGGTACAGTAACAGCCGAGAACGGCAATGTTGACATCACGGCCAAGGAAGGCGATGTGAAGCAGGGGGAAGGCTCTGTCATCACCGCAATAGAAGGCAACATCAACGTTGATGCGGCGGGCGATGTGGTCATTGACCAGCTGACAGCCGAAAACGGCAAGGTTGACATCAACGCTGGCGGCGAGGTTGTCAATGCAGACGTGGATGGCAGCGACATCACGGCCAAGGATGTGAACATTGTAGCCGTGGAAGGCATTGGCAGGGCCTCCTATGACGAGGAGGGCAACCTCCTCACCGATGGAGCTGTCAACGTCACAGGCGCTGAAACGGTCTCTGCCACGACGAATGGCGACAATGCAAGCATCGTCCTCGGGCTGAACGATTCGGACAGCACGGAGGCGACCATTCGCGCCAACGGCATAAACGGTGACATCATCGTTGCAAGCCCCGAAGACTCGAAGGTCGGCAACGTGACGCTTGATGCTTTGGCGCTGGATGGCCATGTCATCGTGGACGCACCTGCCTCCAATCTCAAGATCGAGAAGGCCTGGGCGTTGGACAATGGCGAGGTCAATGGTGTCAAGGACGATTCGCACAGGGTCATCATCCACGCGGGTAGCCTTGAGAAACTGGGTGAGAACGCCATACGTGCCGACGACGGCATTGAGATGGATGTCGAAAAAGGTAACATCGGCATGGGTTCGATTGCAGTTGAGGCCAACGGCGATATCATCATCACGGCTGAAAATGGTAACATCTACGACACCGATAACAGCGACCGTCCGAATGTGGTCTCCGAGGCGAACATCTACCTGAGTACCGCAGGGAAGATTGGCGAAGTCGAACAGAACGATCCGTTTGAGGTCGAGGCAGCTGGCAACGTGTATGTCGAGGCCATCAACGGCGCTCAGTTATTCAACGAAAGCGACCGCCACATCTGGGTCTTCATGCGCGGCACGAGCGTCGATGGCTCCATCGTTTACAATGGCAAGGGCAAGATTCCAGGCATGATCTACTGGAATGGCATGATGTGGGGTGGCCCCGAGAGCGGCATGATTGACATCGACCGCAACGAAGGCGCCTATACTTTCAAGGCTCTTGAGATGGCGAATCGCTATACAGCGGACAGCTGGTTCGACACGTTCCTCTACTTCCCGACCGACAGGCTCTTCATCGACACGATCCCTGGCAACATCAGCATCGAGCACATCTTGAATGGCAAGGGCAATGTTGACATCCAGGGTGTTGACGAGGAGATCGAACCCACCACCATTGACATGAATGGCTTGAGCGATTCATTCACCTGGTACGACGGCGAAAGCTGGAAATAAAACGAAAACAGCGTTGGTATGGTCTCCGAAAAGGAGGCCATGCTGACTGGCAAGAGGCAATCGGATTTCGATTGCCTCTTGTTTTTTTTCACTTTGCCCTATAGACATATCCGCAAAATGGATTACATTATAATCGGCGTTTTTTGTAATTAGCACAAAGGATATAACCAGCATGAAAGAATCAGAGATACTTGAGAGTTTTTGCAGTACAGGTGCGTTGCTGTCGGGGCATTTTCTGCTCCGCAGCGGACTTCACAGCGACCACTACTTCCAGGCGGCGTTGGTGCTTCAGCACACGCTCATCGCGGCGAAACTGTGCGCAGCGATGGCGGAGCCATGGAAGGACATGGGGATTGAGACGGTCATCTCGCCTGCTGTAGGCGGCATCATCGTCGGCCAGGAGGTCGGGCGCGCTTTGGGCATCAGGGCCGTCTTTGCGGAGAAGGACGACAACTCCAACCTCGTGCTGCGCCGCGGCTTCACCTTCAAGCCAGGCGAGAAGGTGCTGGTGGCGGAGGATGTGGTGACGAAGGGCGGACGCGTCCAGCAGACCATTGACCTGGTGCGTGCGCACGGTGCCACGCCCGTCGGCGTCACGGTCATGGTTGACAGGAGCCTGGAGCCAGTTGATTTCGGCATCCCGTTCAAGTCGCTGCTGAAGCTCAATTTGCAGACCTTCGACCCTGCCAATTGCCCGCTTTGCAAACAGGGCCTGCCCATTGACCACCCTGGATCGAAGTAATCTCTATCGCATTCAATCCGACCGTAAACGTAATCCCAACAATCATAGAAGTATATGGTAATCGACTGGATATTGAAGAAAATCTTCGGTGACCGGAACCAGCGGCGCATTAAGAAGATGATGCCTACCCTGAACCGAATCAACGAACTGGCGGAACAGTACAAGTCCTTGACGGACGAGCAGTTGAAGGCGAAGACAGACGAGTTCCGCGCTCGTCTCAAAAACGGCGAGAGCACAGATGACATCCTGCCCGAGGCGTATGCCACTGTGAAGGACGCATGCCGCCGTCTCATGGGGACCACCGTGAATGTCACGGGGCATGAAATCACGTGGGACATGATTCCCTTTGACGTGCAGATCATCGGCGGCATTGCGCTTCACCAGCGGAACATCGCTGAAATGGCGACTGGTGAAGGCAAGACCATGGTGGCCATCATGCCGCTCTACCTGAATGCTCTGACGGGGCGAAATGTTCAGCTGGTCACTGTGAACGACTATTTGGCGCGCCGCGACTCCGAATGGATGGGGCATGTCTATAAGTGGCTGGGGCTGACCGTGGGTTGCATCCAGAACCAGATGAACCCCGAACAGCGCCGCCAGCAGTATGCGTGCGACATCACGTATGGCACCAACAGCGAGTTCGGCTTCGACTACCTGCGCGACATGGGCATGGCGATGAACAAGAACGAACTGGTGCAGCGCGACTATTTCTTCGCCATCGTCGATGAAATCGATAGCATCCTCATCGACGAGGCTAGAACTCCGCTTATCATTGCAGGACCTGCCAAGATTTCCACCCACATGTTCGACAAGTTCAAACCAGCGGTGGCCGCACTCTATGAGCAGCAGAACAAGCTGGTGGAGAAGATGATGGACTCCGCGAAGAAGGTGCTGGACAACCCCGAATCGACACCTGAGGAGACCGAAGAGGCCTACCTGACCCTCGCAAAGGTGCAGATGGGTATGCCGAAGCACAAGAGGCTTCTGTCGCTCATGGAGGATGCAACCATACGCAAGGCTCTTGACCGCATGGACATGGAGATTCACAGCGAGAAGAACCGCCGTGGCTTCCTCCAGGAGTGCAAGGAGGACCTCTACTTCTCCATAAACGAACGGGACAATGAGGCGGAACTCAGTGCAAAGGGGCGCAACTTCTTGCGTCCTGGTGAGGAGGATGCCTTCGTCATCCCCGACCTGCCCTCCCAGTTGGCCGAAGTCGATGCCGACACCACGCTGGACGAAAACCAGAAGATGGAGAAGCGGAAGATGTATCAGGTGGAGTTCGACAAGAAGTCGGAGATCATCCACAACATCTCCCAGTTGCTGCGCGCCTACTGCCTCTTCGAGCGGGACACCCACTACATCGTGCAGGACAACAAGGTCATCATCGTCGATGAGTTCACAGGGCGTCCACAGCCTGGACGTCGTTTCAGCGAAGGTCTGCACCAGGCCTTGGAGGCGAAGGAAGGCGTCAAGATTGAGCGCGAGACGCAGACGCTTGCATCCATCACTATTCAGAACTACTTCCGCATGTACGAAAAACTGGCGGGCATGACGGGCACGGCGGAGACGGAGGCCAACGAATTCAAGTCCATCTACGACCTGGACGTGCTGGTCATTCCCACGAACAAGCCCTGCATTCGCCATGATGACGACGACCGTGTCTATAAGACGCAGCGTGCCAAGTACGAGGCCATCATCAACGAGATCATCGAGTGCAACAAGCGCGGCCAGCCCGTGCTGGTGGGCACCATCTCCGTGGAGGTGTCCGAAATATTGAGCCGTATGCTGACGGCACGGCGCATTGTACATAACGTCCTGAACGCCAAGCACCACGAGAGCGAAGCTGAAATCGTCGCTCGCGCGGGGCAGCTGGGTTCGGTGACCATTGCCACCAACATGGCTGGCCGTGGTACGGATATCAAGCTTGGGCCAGGCGTCAAGGAGGTCGGCGGGCTCCACGTCATCGGCAGCGAGCGCCACGATTCACGACGCATCGACCGCCAGTTGCGCGGACGCTGCGCACGCCAGGGCGACCCAGGCTCCTCCCGCTTCTATGTCTCGCTGGAGGACAATCTCATGCGCCTGTTCGCATCGGACAGGGTGGCAAGCATCATGGACAAGATGGGCATGTCGGACGACGACGAACTCTCGCATCCCCTGCTCAACCACACCATCGAAAGTTCGCAGCGCAAAGTCGAGCAGCACCACTTCGCCATCCGCAAGCACACGCTGGAGTATGACGATGTGATGAACAAGCAGCGTGCGACCATCTATGGCTGGCGCAGGAAGGTGCTTCTGGCCGAGAACACGCGCGACTTGCTGATGGACTACATCTACACCACCGTCAGCGACCACGTTGAGGCGACCTATGCGACCCGCGTGAAACGCGTGCCCATCGACTTCACGCCGCTGGCCAACTGGCTTGCCAAGACCTTCCCCGTCTCCTTCCCCAAGGAGCTGCTGGTGGAGGAGGGCAACCCCGACGACTTTAAGGAGGAACTTGACCCGCCGCGCGCAGAAAAGCTCTCCGAGGAGCTGACGAAAATCCTCATCGAGGCCTACAACGTGAAGGTCAAGGACATCCCCTTGGAGGCCATTACGTGGCTGGAGCGCTTTATCATGCTCAACGGCATCGACTCCCTCTACCAGGACCACCTCTATGCGATGGACGCCCTGCGCCAGAGCGTCCACCTGCGCTCGTATGGCCAGCGCGACCCGCTGGTGGAGTACAAGCAGGAGGCCTACAAGCTCTTCGACGGCCTGATGACCGCCATCAAGGAGAACATCTGCCTCAACGCCTACCGTCTGCAGCCTGTGATGAAACAGGAGGAGGACGAGGATGGCGAACAGAGCGAACCCGTTTTTGTGGAGCCCAAGACGGAGAAGCGCGAGATGCACACCAACCAGGCGGATTTGGACCCTGCGTTCAACAGCCTGCTTGACGGCAATCCGCAGCAGAACAAGTCCCAGGTGCCCCAGGCCTCCGTCACGGTCAAGCGCCAGCAGCCGAAGATTGGTCGCAACGACCCATGCCCCTGCGGCAGCGGCAAGAAATACAAGAACTGCTGCGGGAAGTAGCCAGAGCCTACGGCTCTGGCGAAGCAGAAATCCCATACCCCCTTTTCCGCAGGTTTGATGCCCTGCGGTTTTATCCATAACCCAAAAGGAAAGAAACAATGATTCGCAAAGCAGGTTCATACGCGACAGAGGTTCGTGAAGCCATGAAGGGCGGCCCTGGAGCCGTCACGATGGAGCATTATTTCAAGAAGGACGAGTTTGGCGGAACGCACGCGCGTGTCTGCTCGAAGCTCATCATCCCCCCAGGCGCGGGCATTGGCTTCCATGAACATGTGACGGAGGACGAGGTCTATGTGGTGCTCAAGGGGCGCGGCGAGGTCAACGACAACGGGACGATTGCTGAAATCGGTCCTGGCGATTCCGTCCTGACAGGCAAGGGTGCTGGCCACTGCGTGAAATGCATTGGCAGCGAGACGCTGGAGATTCTCGCGCTGGTGGTGACGTATTAATGGGCGCGCTCTGAAGGAGCGCACCCTCAGGACGGAGTTGGCGCGCTTCTAGTTGGCAGAGCTGGGGGCTTGGCACGATTGGAGTGCTTCCGTGAACAGGTTTTTTATATGCGCCAGGACAGCGTCGCACCCCTAGGACAGCGTCGCGCTCCAGGCGTGCGAAGTTCGTCCTGACAGCGCGCTCCTTCAGAGCGCGCTGATATATTAGAGCGCGCTGAAATAATGGAGAAAGACTTATGCAGGCACACATAACAGGGACAAAGACCCTCTGCAAGGGGCGTTTCATACGTCTGGAGCTCATGGAATATGAGACGGCGGGCGGCGAGAAATGCACATGGGAGGCTGCGCAGCGCAATGGTGAAAATTCAGCGGCGCTGATCATCGCGACGTTGAAGCCCAGCGGGCGTGTTTTGCTGATTCGCCAGTTCCGTCCACCGCTGGGGACCTATTCGCTGGAGTTTCCTGCGGGTTTGGTTGACCCAGGCGAGTCCTGCACGACGACAGCGGAGCGCGAGCTTCTGGAAGAGACTGGCTACACGGGGAAAGTCGTGTGGGAGACAGGCGTCGCCGCCAGTTCCCCAGGCATCACGGGCGAGCTGGTCTCGATGGTGTTCATGGAGATTGATGAAGAACTGCCCGAGAACAAACAGCACAAGCAGGATCTTCAGGACCACGAGGAGATCGAGGTGTTTGCCGTTTCGATTTCGCAGCTCTCCGAGGTCATTTCAGCAGCGTTGAAGCGTGGCGACGTGGTCTGCAGCCGTCTGGCGCTGTGGGCTGCCGCGCAGGGGGCCCGCTGGTAGGGGCTCGCCTTTTTCATGTGCGGAATATGCGGCATAGTTTCACGTGAGGGCGTGAAGGATGGAGAACGCCGCATAGACGATATGCGTGCCGCGATGTCGCATCGCGGCCCTGACGGAGATGGCTTTGCAAATCCGTCCATTGTGCCCCAGGTGTTGCTGGGGCATGTTCGTCTTTCCATCATTGCGCCAGGCGAGGCAGCCTCGCAGCCCATGGTGGATGGCGAAACGGGCAACGTCATCACCTTCAATGGCGAAATCTACAACTACCGCGAGTTGCGGCAGGAGCTCATTGGGCATGGCTATGCGTTTCGCACGCAGTCGGATACGGAGGTATTGCTCAAGGCCTACCGCCACTGGGGGGCTGAATGCCTGCAGCATCTGAACGGTATTTATGCCTTTGCCATCTGGGATGCATGTCGTGAAGAGTTGTTTGGTGCGCGGGACCCGCTGGGGGTCAAACCCTTCTATTACGCATGGGGTGGAAAGAGCTTTGTCTTTGCCTCCGAGGTGCGGGCTCTTCTTGCCTCTGGACTGGTTGATCGGAGGATTTCCCGCGATGGGGTGGATTCCCTTCTGGCGTATGGTTCCGTGCAGGAGCCTTTCACGCTGGTGGAAGGGGTGCGCTCCCTGCCCGCGGGGGCAATGCTGCATTTGACAGGCGATTTCCGCTTTGATGTCAAGGAAGGCAGCCTTCTGCCATCAACGCAGGGGACATGGACAGCGGTGGAGATTCAGGAGCGTGTTTCGGCCACGCTGTCGGAAGCTGTGCGTCGCCAGCTTGTCTCCGATGTCCCGCTGGGTGTTTTTTTGAGTGGCGGCATTGACAGTGCCGCTGTCGCCACGCTGGCAGCGCGCCAGAAGAGCCATTTGAGTGCCTTCACGATTGTTTTCGATGTGCCAAATCTGGACGAACGGGAGAGGGCGCGCCGTATGGCCGCAAAACTAGGTCTGGCTCATCACGAGCTGGAGCTATCCAGCAAGGAGATACGCGAGAACGCCATTCGGGCGCTGGATGCGCAGGACCAGCCGAGCATCGATGGCCTGAACACCTGGTTCGTCTCCAAGCTGGTGCGTGAGGCGGGCAGCAAGGTCGCATTGTCGGGGCTGGGGGGCGACGAGTTGTTTGCGGGCTATGGTGGCTTCTACAGGCCCAGACGGCTTATGCGCCTGGCTTCCTATATGCGCTTCCTGCCCGCTTTCATCCGAAGGTTTTTGCGTGAAAATGCGAATAAGGAGGCTGTTCAGAAGCTTGCTCTGGCCGCTGATTTTCCGCTTAACCCCTATTTCCTGACGCGTCAGATCATGGGCGCACGGTTGCGAGACTGGCTTCAAGGGGGCTTGCCGTTGGGTGGAATTGTATCGCCAATTCCACCTCGGACGCCATTTACCTCTTTCCCCGCATGGATGAGTGAAAGCTTCCAGCCACTGTGCAACCATGAGAGAGCAGGGCAGGGGGACTTGCCTTTTGCTGGTGACCTCATCAACTCCATATCCTATTGGGAATTATCGACCTATATGCGTTCCACGTTATTGCGGGACGCCGACTGCATGGGCATGGCGCATGGCCTTGAAATTCGCGTGCCTCTCATTGACGTGGGGCTGGTCAAGTTGCTCTTGCAGATAAAGGGGCAGCATAAGCTTTCGCCCGACCTGCCCAAGCCGCTGCTGGTGCGTGGCGCGGGCCTGGATGAAACGGAGGCACGGTCGCCCAAGCGCGGCTTCGACATGCCGCTTCAGCGCATCTTGCGGGAGGTCTGCCTCCCCGAGGCACGGGAACTCTTCTGCACCAACCATGGGAATGGTCTATTCGATTCAAGTGCATTGCAGGAGGCATGGCGCCTCTATGAAAAGGGCAACCTTGCCTGGCAGCGCGTATGGTGCATCTACGTCGCCCTCCGATGGATTGAAAAGCATCTGGGTTAGAAGGCATTATACCTTGCTTTTTTGCTCGTTCCACAAGAGGGTAGTTTACGGAAGCCACGAAGCGGAGTGGCACGGCGCAGAAAATCAGGCAGCCTGTGTCAATATGCTTCCCCTCTGAATGGTAATTCTGAATTTTTCCTTAGGAAAAGGTATGTGAAAAGCTGATTATTCCTTAGGAAAAAGTATGTGAAAAGCCGATTATTCCTTAGGAAAAGGTATGGGAAAAGCCAGTTATTCCTTAGGAAAAAGTTTATAAATCTAAGAAGACAATTTGTAACTCATTGATATTTAGTTATATTAATGTGGGATTGATTAATGCTTAAC
>JAFTAC010000667.1 GCA_017458805.1 Victivallales bacterium
GCGCCAGCGCGGCATGTAGAAGCGCGGGCTCTGCCCCGTGCGCCAGCGCGGCATGTAGAAGCGCGGGCTCTGCCCCGCGCGCCAGCGCGGCATGTAGAAGCGCGGGCTCTGCCCCGTGCGCCAGCGCGGCATGTAGAAGCGCGGGCTCTGCCCCGTGCGCCAGCGCGGCATGTAGAAGCGCGTGCTCTGCACCGCGCGCCAGCACGGCATGTAGAAGCGCGGGCTCTGCCCCGTGCGCCAGCGCGGCATGTAGAAGCGCGGGCTCTGCCCCGCGCGTAATCGCAACCACCCCAAAAAGAACCCACCTATGACCATCAAACACTTCACTGTTCCCTTCCATCTTCTCACTCTTCTTCTCGCTTTCATGTCGCTTGTCGCATTGGCAGACGAGGAGCGTATGCGCATCGCCATCCCGCGTGTCACTGACCCGCCTCCACAGATTGACGGCGAAGGGCTTCGCTTTGCAACGCTCCCTGGCAAGTTGACTCTTGATACGCAGGAGAAACTCGCCTTTACACAGCGCGACATGAAGTGGGGCGGCGCAGAAGACTCTTCTGGCACAGTGACCTTTGGTTGGGACGCCCAATGCTTCTATGTGTTTGCAGTCGTGAAGGATGACAAGCACACCCAGCTTTATGAGGATGGCAGAATCTTCACTGGCGACCACATCATGCTGGTCTTCGACATGACACCTGGCGGGGGCACCAAGGCCGACCTCTGGAAGCTCGGCTTCACGCCTGGCGACTTTGACAAAGTGAAACCCGCCATGCACGCATGGTCGCCGCTTGGCATCACCACGGACGGCCTTAAGTTCTCCGCCAAGAAGCGACCTGATGGCTACCAGCTGGAGGCCTCGCTTCCATGGGCTTACTTTGGCATCAACACCACCCTCGCCGTCGGCCACTCCTTCGGGTTCGACTGCATCATCGGCGATTCCGACACGGGCGTCATCCAGAAGACGATGCTGACGCTGAACGGCAAAATGGGCCAGCACAAGCCTGAGATTCTTCCGCTGGCCGTCCTTGCCACGCCCGATGGCACGATGCCGCCGCCTCCAGCCGCACAGATTGACCTCACCGATGCCCCGCGCAAGCTCAAGCCAGGCGAGAGCTTTGAGGTGACGCTCCCCGCCGACAAACTGAAGGACTATTCCACCCTTGCGGTCAATGCCATCATCGACTTTGAAAAGTACGCTGGAGGCACTTACACGCTTGCCCTTGAACTGAACGGCATTCCGCTGGGGATTGAGCAGAGCGTCAACCGCGATGAAAGCGTGACCTTCGGCACGAGGACCATGGCGAGCATCGGCAATCAGAGCACCTGGTTCTGCTTCTACAACAATGCATTTGACGCCAAGGACTACCCCGATGTCTATTCGGCTGGGGAGAAAATCATTCCATCCCAATTCACTTTCGACATCTCCTCGCTTGTCAAGCCTGGGCAGGACAATGTCCTGAAGGTCATCTACCGCCAGAAGCGCAATCTTGAAAACGGCATGACGGTGGCAGTCGCCCTCACGGGCGAGAAAAAGAAGGCCCTTATGTCATACGCTATGGGCGAACTCCAGGAGTTCACGCCACACGCCCTTGCAAAGCCACCCGTTTATACGTGGAACACGTTGCAGGATGGCGCGTTGGAGGTTGTTGTCGGTGGACGCACGTTCACTATCGCCAGCTCCTATTCCACTCGCACGCCTGGCTGGGCCGTCCTCGGCAAGGGCGGTGAACCCTGGAAGAGACTTGCCGTCAAGGAGAAGGGCTTGGTCGAGGCTGCTGCGAAAGAGTTTTCCATTGTGCGCCGCGTCAAGCAGGAGAAGTTCCGCCTGGTTGTGACGGACAGCGTCACCAACCCGCTGAATGAGCCACTTCCGCTCATGTACAACCACACCACCTCTCTGGAAGGACTGAAATACGCACGAGTTTGCGGCACGAAAGTCGCAGCGCGCGGTGCGGGCCACGGCCCTGTCTTCCGTGAGAGCGAAGGGCAGTGCCCCACGACGATGCTCGTCTTCGACGAGGCCTCCATCGGTCTTGTCGCCGAGGACGACTGCATGCGCGCGCAGGGCTTCAACATGGTCAACGACACTGTCGGCGGCATCGACAACGACTACTTTGTCCTGCCGCCCAAGGCGACGATGGAGGTGGAGTTCTCCATCTATCCATTGGAAAACGATGATGATTTCATCTTCATCAACCGCATCCGCGATGCATGGGACGTGAACTTCTGCATCCCAACAGGTGGCATGATGGGCACCTTCTGGCACAACAACCACAACAGCGACAAGACCGTCCGCATCAACGTCGGCTCGAAAATCAATCCCGAAAAGGATGTCATGATCTTGGGAGGCCAGTTCCATGGAACCAACATCCTGGAGATTGACACGACTGAGATGACCACGGCCCTTGCCCGCATCCGCAGGCTCTTCCCGAACCTGACACAGATTTGCTACTTCCACTGCTTCCTCTCGCAGGCTGAATACGATGCACGCGAGCTGATGGAGGAGGCGATGCTTGATTCGACGGGCAAGCAGGTCAACTATGACAACCGCAAGTTCACGGAGCCTCTCTACGAGCCAGTTGACGGCAACCGCTTCTGCAAGCGTCTGGAGCAAAGCATGGAAAAGCGCTTCGAGCTGGGATTCGACGGCGTCTTCTGGGACGAGCTGGAACGCTCCTGCGCCAAGTTCGACTACAACCCGCGCCATTGGGATGGCGTCACAGCAGAAATCAGCAAGAAGAGCCACCAGATAACGCGCAAGATGAGCACAGTCTGCCTCATTTCACAACCATGGCGTATCAAGATGCTTGAGCGCATCATGCCGCGTGTCAAACAGCCGAACGGTCTCATCGGCAACGGTGCTCCGCTTACCAAGACCATGATGAAGTACCACTTCCCGCGCTTCATCGAGACGGGGAGCGTCAGCAACCTCCGCCGTGGACAGCTTTTCTCCCCGCTGGCGCTGGGCGACCACCTTTCTGAACGCACGGAGCTGGATGCCTACCGCCATGCCGTGCGCTGCCTTGACTACGGCTGCCTCTATTACTGGTACTACTACAAGGTCATGGCAACCCATCCGATGCTCAGTCAGGCGATGTTCCCCATCACCCCCATCGAGCTGGGCAAAGGCTACATCATCGGCAAGGAGCGCATTGTCGCCAACAAGAGCGGCTACTACGGCTGGAATGACACGTCTGATTTCACTGCGCGCGTCTTCGACGCTGGCGGCAGGGAGGTGCCTGAATTCAAAGTCCCGCGCGTCATCCGCGATGGCAAGGCCTTCGCTGAACTGCGTCTGCCCCTTGGCTACTCCGCAGCTATCGTGAGAAAGTGAAAACCGCAGGCTGAAGCCTACGGTTCAGAACAGGTGTGATACCGTACAAGATGCGGCGTACACCTGTTTTGTCTTCTACTCCTCCACGTCCTTTTTGTTCAGATTTGCCTTCTCAAGCCAATGCAAAACCTTGTCTGCAACATCGAAGCGAGATAGGCCGCAGAGTTTTTTAACTTGCTTCCCGTCAATGCTATAGCAGGGAAAGACACCCATTTTGTTTTTCTCCAGGCTCATATGGGGAGCATCTATCGGCTGTTCATCCTTGAACATGATTTGAAGTGTTCTGGCCCCAAAGTTAACGCTTGTAAAGTTTGCAAGGTTATAGTCTTTGGATGCAATATCGTAGATAAAATCCTGGATGTCGATCAGGACATATCTTAAATCGCGTCCCGCTTCAATCAGCGGTTGCTCTGCAAGAAAGGCATACAAGGCTTCTCCAAGATTATCGGGAGAAGTGCTAGCAAGTAACTTGGCCATTTCTTCAGAAGATACCGAAGCCCTCATGACCACCTGGTCATCATCGTCTATGAAGGTAAGCAGGATGTCGCTGATTGTGTGATTGGAGTTTTTGGTAAATTGGACTTGTATCTTGGTTTCGCAAAGGCGTGCCAGCTGGCTGAACGCCTGGTGGCATTGCTCGTCACTCAACTCCACGTCAAGATAGTTGCGCTTGTGAAGCGCGCTTTTGAGCTCGCTAGGCAAATCATCCCAATCGGGGAAGAAAACCTCACAGAGATGCAGGACATCTTTGCGAGAAATAGTTTCATCATGAGGTATTTGAAAAGACTTGAGACGCTTCAGCATCATCGTCTTTCCATTCCTCATTAACCAGCTTTCCAATTCTCCCGATTGGTAGGAATTGATGAAATCATCCAAGGAGAGATTCTTCTTGACTTCCTCCATGGTGGTAAGTTCAATCATGGCTTGTTTCTTTTCTTCCTTGTTGCCTGTCGCAGTCGGCAACCATGAAAACACCGTCTGGGAGATTTCCTTGCGCGTAAGGCCTAGCAGACTTCTTAAATAATCTTCCGTAAAGCGGAACGCAGGATGCTTTTGACCATTGTGCCCCTTGACGGCAGTCAGTTTGGAAGCATCCAGCGCTTGCGTGGTCTCGAACAGAAGATACAGTGAAAAGGTTGCATCATTCTCCAGCACGATTCTGATGCCGTTCAAGTCATAGACTTTTCCGACAATCATCATGATATAATTCGAGAGCGTATCCTGAGCGTCCTCCCAGTCGCAATCGGGAGCAACCAACTGATCCTGCGTGAAAAAACGAACAAGAGCTTTCGCCCCATTGTTCACAGAGCGATTCCCTATGACACCAGCAAGTTCTTCAGGCGAAATCCACCACACCTTGGGCATGTCATCCTCCGAGAAGAACTCAAATACAACGCCACTGTCATAGCTTGTCAGCCGTTTTAGCGAATCCCCTGTGCCTGCCAGAAGCTTGGCAAACTTGTCATAAACTTCACTCAGTTTTTTCTGGTCCAATTCTTCCCTGCACATTTCCCCTTCCTCCTTTATCGTTCAGTTTCCAATTTTGATGTGGTTCCAGAAGCGCGAGGCGACATCAGAACCGCCAAGCGTGGTGGTCTGAGCATAGAACTCGTACTTGTGGGAATCGCAGTGGCCATCCAGGTAAGCGCAATTGGCACCGCCGTTGTGCATAGTGTTGATCTTCCAAGTGGTGGTGTCGGTGGCATTGACGGTTTTAGCATAGACATAGGCCCTGTTGGAGGCCGTGTCATCGTTACAGGCAAGGAACATGTTGGAGGCGGGATGCTTGTGCGAGCTGAGCTTAGCGCGGGCGGTTTTCTGGTACCAGACGTAGAGCATGCCTACATTGCCGTTATTGGTGCCTGCGGAGGTGTTGATGCCATATCCGCAGATATTGTTTACGGCATCGGTCGTAGTGCAAAGGAAGACCTTTTCATCTCCGACATAGTCGAAAATGGCAGTGTACCAGTTGGTGCGATAGTTCTTGAAAGTGTTTGAAGTACATGGGTAATTGTGGCTTACAACCGTTTCTTCTGGCTTCGTCCTGTTCCACATGGCTGGAATGGTTTGCTTGAAGTCCCCTGCGTACTGAATGACACCCAGCATCAGTTGTTTTTCATTGGATGTGCAGGAAATGGCTTCGGCTTTTTCACGCGCCTTGCTCAGGGCAGGTAGCAGCATCGCAGCCAAAATGGCGATGATGGCAATGACAACCAACAGCTCAATCAGTGTAAATGAATGTGTTTTTTTCATGGTGTAACTCCTTGAAAACGATGATAACTCATTAATCAGTTCTGTCTCTTTGCATTAATATATGCAAATAACGTCATTATACAACTGAACAGTGTAAATAATCATTTCCCGTCCCAGTCTTCGATGCGGAAGGGGACGGTGGCGAGGGAGGCCTTGCGGGAACAGGGCGTCATGACTGACCAGAGTTCCGTGATGGTGGTGGTGGCGAGGCAGGTGCAGTAATCGCCTGCGCCGTAGTAGATACGGAGGGTCTCGTTGTCTGGTTCCAGGATGGCTCCACATGGGAAGATGGTGAACTCCACCCACAGGCGCGGGTCGCCTGTCTCGTATGGGGCCTCCGCCGCAATGAGCGGGGACTTTGTGATGGCGATGAGCTTGGTGGGAACGTTCAGGTCGAAAAGCGCGGCTCCTGCCGTGTAGCGCTTGGTCCACTTTCGCCCGCCGACGACCGTCACGGCGCGGTCGGGGTCGTTGTCAACGGCGTGGAAGATGAGCAGCCAGCCGCGTGGGGTCTTGATGGGTGGAGCCCCCGCGCCGATTTTGGCGTTCGCGAAGGGCACGTCCTCGCAGCCGAGCAGCAGCTCCTGGTCGCCCCAATAGCGCATGTCGGGCGAGAAGGCATACCAGATGTGGAAGGGGTCGCCCCATTGGTTGGAAGGGCGCTCCATGCGCATGTACATCCCGTTGATCTTTTCTGGCCAGAGAATCATGTTGCGTTGCTGCGGAATGCCGATGCAGACGGCATCGAAGTCCGTGCCTGTGCCACGCCATTTGGCGATGCCTGGGCGTTCGGAGTGCTGGTTCTCGAAGCAGAACGAGAGGTATAGCTCGTCGTCAAGCACGGTGAGGCGGGCGTCGCACACCCAGGGGAGAATGCGTCCTTTGTAGTGGACGCGGATGGTCTCGGGGAACATATCGAAATGGATGCCGTCGTCGCTGGTGCCGAAGCCTGTCGCAATGTTGGCCATGGGAGGCTTCACGTTGCCGTTTTCATCGTAGTGGAAGGTATCGACGCGCGGCGCGATGTAGTAC
>JAFTAC010000668.1 GCA_017458805.1 Victivallales bacterium
AGTAATGAGCGAGTATTTCATGTTTATGGTGTAACAGGTTTCGGGGTGGGGAACTATCGCAGCGCTCGCGCCGCGCACAGGACAGGAGAAGCACCGCGCACCTGTTCTGTGCCGCTGGCTTTAGCTGGCGGGGAACTATTCGACAATCAGCATGGCGTCGTGCGGGGCGACGGTGACGTCTCCCTGGACAGCGCCAAGCCCTTGGAGGATTTCCACGCCACCCTTTGGCAGGCCTGCTTCATCAGCGAGGCTGAAGCTCTGCGCCACCTCGGAATCATTGACAAGGGCGACGGCCTGCTTGCCGTCAACGGTGCCCTCCCAGACCTGCGCCCAGCGGTAGGGATGCCAGATGCGCGGCGTAGCGTCCTTCAAACGTGTCTTGGCGGCCAGTTCAAGCAGCTTCAGACGGTCGGGGGCTATCGTGCCCAGGTTGTCGCTCGTGATGGCGACGCCTGTTATGATGCCCGAAAGCACGGAGATGCGTGCCTCGCCCAGCGAATGGCGAGCACGGTCCTGACGCGCCACCAGCACATCGGGGTCGGCACGGAACCAGCGGTCGGCCATCCACCAGTTGGCGATGGTGGCGTGCCAGGCGTCCTTGATGCAGCATGAGCCTGGATTGTGGTCGCAGTTGTCGCGGTCGGGGCCTGCGTATGGCTGTGACACCTCGTCATTTCCAGGATGGGGTCCCATCCAAGTAGCCGCCGTATCGCCGCTGACGCGTGCGCTATCCACATAGCCAAGACACGCCATATAGGGTGGGCAGCATCCCAAAATATGCGCTTCGGGGACGGCCTCGCGGATGGTCTTCAAGGCCAGGCGGAACGCGCTGACAGGCGTTGCATTGGGGTCGAATCGCCGCCCTTGGGGCAGACCGTAGCCAAGACCGTCCATTTTGAAATAGCGGAAGCCCCACTCCCAGAAGGTCTTGAAGACGTATGTCAGATGCGCCTGAACATCGGGGCGTGTCGCGTCAAGACAAGCCCAGTAGTTGTCTGGTGCGGGCGACCATCCTGCGAAAGCAAAGGGTTCGCCCTGGTCGTTCTTCACAAACCAGTCGGGGTGTTCGCGGAAGGTGCGGCTGGCGGTGGAGGCCAGCATCGGCATCAGCCAAATGCCAGGCACCAGCCCCTTTGCCGTCGTCTGCTGCGCAATGGTCTTCAGGGGCGTTGGCCAAGATTCATGCTGGTCAAGCCAGTCCCCCTGGAAGGTCTGGTAGCCGTCGTCGATCTGCGCGACAGCATGGCTGTAGGGCAGTTCAGGATGAGCCGCCAAGGCATTCACGTTCTCCAGGAAGTTGCCTTCGCTGACATCGGCGTAATAGTAGTACCACGTGCAATAGCCGACCAGATTCTCCTTAGGCTGGATTGGCTTGACGCCCATGGCGGCAGCCGATGCACTGGCGTACTCCTTCAGCAGCACGCGCCAGTCGCTGCCCGTCTTCACCATAATCTCCTCTGGCTTCTCGCCTGGCTTGATGTCAGGCTGCTCCACAAGGATCGAGGTCATACGTCCGCTGCGGCGGCGCACCGTGAAATAGCTCAGGGAACGATGGGCGGTCAAGGCGCCGACCAGCACATACTGGCTGCTGCGGCCATCGCCGACCACCACCACATCGTGGCTTGAATAGTCGCAGTCGAAGCCGCTTGTCGTGGTAAACGCCGAGCCAGGGAACTGGGGGTACATATTGTTGCTGCTCCTGTAGATGAGTCCCGCCTCAGGCGGCAGGTTCAGCGGAAGACAGGCACGATAACACTCGTTAAGGGATTTCCATTCCATAATTAGTTTCCTTTAGTTGTAGAGGTAATTTCCTCTGTAGAAATGCGGATTGAGCTCTTGGGCAAATGTAGCCTGATTTGACAGGCTTGTCAAGTCGGCTTTCCGTTTTTTATCCGCAGTAAACTCAAAGCTGCCAGCCGCCCGCGATGGGTATCTCGGCTCCCGTGATGTATGATGCGGCGTCAGAGGCAAGGAACGCGATGAGTTCCGCACACTCCTCTGCCGTGCCAAAGCGATGCATCGGTATCTGCGCCTTGAGGTTATTTGCGAACTCCGCGTTGGAGAGTGCGGCGGCGTTGCGGTCCGTCTCAATCACGCCAGGCAGAATGGTGTTTACCGTTATGCCATACGATGCGTTCTCAAGCGCGACAGTCTTTGCAATGTTCATAAGTGCCGCCTTTGCAGAGCCGTAGATGGCAAGCCGTGGAGCTGGCTGGATGCCGTTGATGCTGCCGACGAATATGACGCGTCCCCACGCCTGCTTCCGCATCTCGGGAAGCAGAGTCTTCAGAAGGATGCAGGAGCTTTCGACATTGGTGCGGAACATGCGCAGAAACTCCTCGCTTTCAAAGTTTCCAAGCCCCGTATAGCTCTGGACAGAGGCGTTCAGCACTAGAATGTCGGGCACCAAGGAACGCTCGATAAGCGTCTTCGCAAGGCTTTCAACAGCCGCCATGTCGCCGAAATCCGCCATGAGCGACAAGGAGCCTTCCCCTGCCTCCGCAACCGCCGACGCCAGCTTCTCGCTTGCGGTGACTCCATGGAAGATGACCTTTGCGCCCATCGATGCAAGTTTCACTCCAGCTGCACGGCCTATGCCTCGACTGGAGCCCGTCACCAACGCTTTCTTGCCTGTAAGATTCATTGCCTCACCCATTTACGACCACTGGCGGTCATTGGCCCACTCCTTGTCCCATTCGTCCGTCGGCGCCCATGCTGCGGGGAAATCGGGATGGAGCTTTTCCTCGATAAGCTTCTCGTTGAGGGATTCAATGCCAAGCCCAGGCGCAGTCGGCACCTCAATGAAGCCGCCATCGTATTTCAAAGCGGGATTGACCAGATCGCCCCACCACGGGACATCGACGGAGTGCAGTTCCAGCGACATGAAATTGCGGGTCGCCGCCGCGACATGCACGGCGGCCAGGCAGGCAATGGGGCTTTCCGCCATGTGCAGGTTCATCTGCACTCCGTACTCCTCGGCCATGTCGCCGATTTTCTTTGTCTCAAGGATGCCGCCAGCTGTGAGCACATCGGGATGGACGACTGCGAGCGCACCAGATTCCAGCAGCGGCTTGAACGACTCCTTCAGGTAAATGTCCTCGCCAGTACCAAGCGGAACGGTTGTCGCCTCGTGGAGGCGCACCCACTGGCTGGTCATCTGCCATGGAAGGGCATCCTCCATCCACGAGAGGTTGTACTTCTCCAGGCGTCGCGCGAGGTTGATGCAGTCCTCAAGCGGGATGTGCCCGAGATGGTCTATCGCAATCGGCACCTCGTAGCCCACTTCCGCGCGGACATCCGCCATGTACTTCTCCAGAAAATCAAGCCCCTTCTCCGTGATGTGGATACCCGTGAAGGGATGGGCGGTGTTGAAGAGGTCGTATGCGGCCCCACGCATGGCGGATGGATTGATGGAGCCGTGCGGGGTCTTGAAAACCTGCTTGTACTCTTTCATCGTCTCAAGAAAGCCAAGCGGCGCACAGAGCGCACCTGGCACGTCCATCAGCAACTCGATGCCCAGATCCATCTTAAGGAAGGTGAATCCACGCTCCATGCGCGCCTTGAGAGCTGCGCCCATGTCGCGTCCCCCGCCCTCGGAATCGGTGTCGCAGTAGCAGCGGATGCGGTCGCGGTAGCGCCCGCCAAGAAGCTGCCAGACAGGCACGCCCCACGCCTTGCCGGCGATGTCCCAGCAGGCCACCTCTATGCCGCAGACGCCGCCCGCCTGGCGCGAGTCGCCGCCGAACTGCTTGATGCGACGAAATATCTTCTCCACATTGCAGGGATTTTCGCCAAGAATGCGGCTCTTGAGCATGGCGGCATACGTGCGGCTGGAGGCGTCGCGCACCTCGCCATATCCCACAAGTCCCTGGTTCGTGTAGAGTTTGATGAGGGTACAGCGTTTCGGGGCACCGTCAATGTCCGCAAAGCGCATATCCGTGATTCGAAGGGTTGTGGGGTCGATTGCCATCATGTCTCCCGTGTGCTGGCTATGGAACTGTTTTCAAAAACGGTCATTCATATTTCAGGCAGAATATAGCATACTTTGGAGGGAAGACAAACGCCTTTGAAGAAGATTGTCTTTCTGCCAGCGGATTATGCGGTCTCTACGATAACACACGCCTTTTCAAGCACAACTGATTTGATTTTCACGGATGGGTTGTTATATTATGAGGTAATTGTCGAGGTAATAACTTACCTCTCCAGCGAGGCCCACTGGCTCCAGTCCGTCAAGACGGCCAGAGGCGCCTCCCGTAGCAAACGCAGCATTCCCCTCTCATATAGAAACTTATGGCGAAAGCAACAAAAGGTGATTCATTGAAGACGGAAGTCACGGTTCTGAACGAACATGGTCTTCACCTGCGGTTCGCAGGCAGCCTGGTCGCCGTCACATCCGCCTTCAAATCCGACATCGTCCTTTCCAAGGGCCGTAAGTCCGTTGACGCCAAGAGCATACTGGACTTGGTGTCTCTTTCGGCAGCGCCAGGGACACGCCTGAACGTGACCGTTTCGGGCGCAGATGCACAGGCTGCATTGGCTGCCACAACCGACTTTTTCAACAGCTACACAGGGGACAAATGACCCAATCCCGCACATCCAGAACCCTGCATGGCATCAGCGTTTCCTCTGGAATGCTGTTGGCAAAGTCCTGGTTTAAAAAGGAAATCAAGCCCGTCATTGCCGAGGGAAGCATCACCCCCGAAAAAATCGAGGTGGAATGGGAACGCCTGGAGCAGGCTCTGAAACTCTCCCAAATCCAGCTTGAGAAGATACGCCTCAACCTGGAAAGGGAACTTGACTCAAAGCACGCGGGCATCTTCGACTTCTACACCCTGCTTCTTGAAGACGACACCTTGCTGGAAGCCATCCGTACCCACCTCGAAACAAAGCTGGTCACAGCAGAAGCCGCAACCTCCCTCGCCATTGACGAATACACCAGCCTCCTGCTTGCCCAAGACGACACCTACATGAAATCCAGAGCGGACGACATCCGCGACGTGGGCCTCCGCATCATCAGCAACCTCCAGGGTCTTGACGACGAGAGCAACGCACTGCCTGATTTCCCGCAGCCAGTCATCCTGCTTGCCAAGGATCTCACTCCGACTGAAACCACCCACTTGGACAAGCACAAAATCGCCGCATTCGTCATCAACGGCGGCAGCCGCACGTCCCACACGGCGATTCTGGCGCGCGCCATGGGCATCCCCGCCATCGTCGCCGTTCAGGAAAAACTGGATGACATCCCCGACGGCACCAAGTTGGAACTGGACCTGAACGCGGGTACCGTCATCGTCGCCCCAGACGAGGAGACCGAGGCGGACTTCGAGCGAAAGGACGAACGCCAGAAGGTGATGAATGCGCAATTGGCCTCGGAGGCACGCCAACCCACGGAGACGCTGGACGGCTACCAGGCAAGCCTGGTGGCGAACGTCGCCCTGCCGTCGGAGGCGCAGAGCGTCCGCACGCAGTACAACGTGGGCATCGGGCTGTTCCGCACCGAGTTCATGTTCATCGAAAAGGGCGCATTCCTCTCTGAAGAAGAGCAATTCGAGGCATACCGCCAGACTGCGGAATCCATCCACCCCTACTCGGTCATTTTCAGGACATTGGATATCGGCGGAGACAAGCTGCTCAGGCAGCTCCCCCTCTCCACGGAAATCAATCCGTTCATGGGAACGCGCGCCATCCGCTTCTCCCTGAAGCACCCTGACATGTTCCGTACCCAGCTGCGGGCGATTCTGCGTGCATCCGCATACGGAAAAGTACGCATCATGTTCCCGATGATAAGCGACATTGGCGAGTTGGTGCAGGCTTTGGACTACCTGAAAGAGGTGAAGGCCGAGCTGCGTTCCAAGAGCATTCCTTTCAATGAGAACCTCGATGTCGGCTGCATGATAGAAGTGCCATCAGCCGCCCTACTGGCGGAGCGCCTCATCGAGCTGGTTGATTTCTTCAGCCTCGGCACCAATGATTTAGTGCAGTATTCCATGGCGGTTGACCGATCCAACGCGGACATCGCCTACCTTTATCAGCCAGCCCATCCCGCCGTACTGCGCCAGATGAAGAACGTGGTTGACACGGCGCTTCGCAAAGGGAAGTGGGTCAGCATCTGCGGAGAGATGGCGGGAGACCCTCTCTATACTCCACTTCTGCTAGGCATGGGCATCCAGGAGCTAAGCATGAGTCCTGTCTCGCTGGCGCAGGTCCATAAGTACATCCGCAACATCCGCATGTACGAGGCCGAGGAGCTTGTCAGAAAGGCCCTTCAGTGCAAGGACGGGCGGGAAGTGGAAGCGCTCTGCCGTGAGAGGATTGAGCAAT
>JAFTAC010000669.1 GCA_017458805.1 Victivallales bacterium
GCGTCGCCATTCGCAAAAAATCATCTCCAAAACTCCAATGCAATGTGTATCCGAATTAAATCAATTAAGTACTAGCGACAGTTTAGGATATTTATCCCTCTGTATTGGGGAGTAAGAATGATTGGCTTCTCAGCCAGAGGAAGTAGAACCTCTTTTTGTATCCGTTCATCTGGCCTGCACACGAGTACTTAAGTCCTAGGGAGACGCCGATGCGTTCATGTCGATGCGCATTCTGCAGAGCCAGAGACCCCGGTTACGGGGTTTTGCAGTTACCTCCAATGGTAACCCAGTGCTGCCGAAAACATTTAACATCAATGACAAAATCCCCTGTTTCCGAAATGGGGATTTCCTTGCCTGAAAAGGTGTCTATTGCCAGCAAAGGCCCCTTAAGTGCCAGGGCTTTCATGTTAAGGCGAACGATGCCTGATGTTACAGGATTCTCTTCATTGAAATTGGCGATGATAAGCAATGCCTTGCCATTGTTAATATATGCCGACACCTTCACCATGGGGTGAGGCGTGCTTAATGCCGGTGGTTCCTTGCCCCAATAGGGCCTGAACCCCTCATGGGTGGCGCCAAAATCGTCCAGCGCCTTCCAATAGGGGGCCACGACAGCAGCCTCGTGTATGCGATAGGTCATCGTCCAGGTGGTGCCGTGGACAAAGCTATAGGTGCAGTTTTCCACGGCCGAGAAGGGTTGCTTCAGGTATGCCGTGAATCGCGACGGAAGCCCATAGACAAAACCATTGACTTGGGTCCTCATCGCCTCGACAGGCAGAATGTCCGTTCGCTTCATCTTGGTTCTATCCCATTTCTGAGACATGAACTGTTCCCCTTCCCATGCGGCATCCCAAAAGAAGCAAGTCGGAGCATCCCATATACTTGACTTGTGTTGTTCACAGTAGCATCCTCTGTTTTTGAAGATGTTATACAGGCGCCATGCCTTCAATCTGCCGTCCCAGACGTCGCGTTGCGCCACACGTCTCCCTTCAAAATCGGCCACGCCGCATCCATGCAGTTCATTATTGCAGGAAGCGTACATGCGCCCGTCCAGAAAACCGCCGTCCAGCTGGAAATCGTCCAAAAGAGAGGCAAGACGCCAGAAGAAATAGTCGATGTACTCGCTGCGGGGACAAGCCTGATAGCATTTCTCATGCGGTCTGCTGGCCGCAATGAAAGGCGCGGCAACTGGATGGATAAGCCAATCCTTTTCGTGCGCCTGCCAGGCACGGTCAACCGTGGAAAGCGAGTTGTTGATGTAGATGATGGCGCGTCCGCCCAGACGATGTATCTCCTCCACGCTTCTTTTCAGACGTTCTGGCTCGGCCACGTACATTCCTGCGAAGGACTCGTCCGTGTATTGGCTTGCGTGATAGCAGAATGTATCGATGCCATAGAACCTGTAGCCCTCAATCAGATTGCGTATGGGGTGTTTCATCGGGACGATTCCGCCGCCCCACAGCCCGTTCCCCAGTTCAGCGTCAGGTGTCAGATAGCCGGCTTCCGCCTCATCGTCAATCTTCTCGGGGAAGGTGGCTCTTCTGCCATTGCAGTAGCCGACGGAATCAAAGTTATCCAGGAGCAGCGTGTCCCCATCAACCACAGGCGGCTGGTCTCCCAGCGCAAAATCCGTGCGCGGATGCGCGGAGATCTTCAAGGCATCGACGGAGACATTCACACCGCCGACATGAAGCATGGCGGGAAATGCGCGATTGCTCCCTTGGAATGGTGCGCCCGCCGTCTTGTTGCCATTGACGAACACGGACATTTCATCGCCCCATGTGACAGCCAGATGGTTCCACTCGCCTTGCCGGGGACTCCAGTCAGTGGAAACATAGACTTTTGTCTTGTAGTCCTCGTAAATCTGCGCAAAGACGCCCCCTTTGGGAGCCCAGCCAAACTTGAACCGGATATGGCCGTGGCTTGCCTCCCAGAAAAGCTCCTCGCGTTTGTGCGTGGCGGGGTCGAAGTCCATCCGAACCCTCAATTCAACGGTGCCGCACTCCTGGCGAATGTTCCCTTCAGGCAAGTAATCGACCGTCCCTGTCCATGCGGGTCTCCTTTCATCGTTGTAGCGGATGGCATAGCATAGGCGCAGGCCTTTCTCGACGGCGGGCATGGGGCGGACGGGCAACGGCTGTATCCCCGTGGAGTATCGCCGTTTCTCCTTGAGTTCCGTCGGACTGTCAATGTAATTCACCTGGAGTGCAACGCAGTCTTCCTGGGGAATCACGGCTAGGGCCTGTTCTTTTTTCACAAGCGGCCAGTCGAAGGGCATGCCGTCAAACCAGCCAAAGCCGACATCGTCATTGAAAAGGAAGAGCTGTGGTCTTATGGGGTGATATTCGGCCTCGCCCTTCACTGGGTAGGTGGTTTTGACGCCCCCGAAGGCGTATGGTCCGCGGTGCAAGGTTCTTGCGACCTCTTTTCGAATGGGATAAAGATGCGCGTACTTCTGGACAGTTGCGCACTTGGGAATGTCCATTTCAACCCGCATGACGCCATCAAAGTAGATTTCGGTAGTGACTTGATAGGCATCAGTTCCCGCGAGCCTGCCCGTCCACCGCATTTGTATGGTGGTATCATCGATTTTCCTTGCCGATTGAAGCGACCACTCTTCGGGGAATGGTTCCAGCAGAAGGCGTGCGGGTGAAGCAAGCAGCTCGACGTGCTGCGATTCAATCTGCGCCGGAAGCGGATTGCCGCAGAAGATGAAACGGCGTCCCCACACGGAAACCACGTTGCCTTCCAGCTGAACTGGTGTCCAGGGCGCAGGCACCTTCCCGTCGGGAATCCCCTCCTTGAAGCCGCGCCAGTTCTTCGGATTCGGAGGCGTCGTCAGCTCGCAGGCAGAGCTGCACAACTCCTTGCCGGAGGCCGTGAGCACAGTAGCCTTGGCGATGAAACGCCGCCTTTCCGGCAATTGAGCTGTCTCCTTTTGAAACACCAGGGGCTCGCCATTTCGGGGCAGTTCCCATTCGCCCAGCAGAATCGTGTTGCCTGCCTCTTGCGGCAGCTCCTTGTCAGACGCCGTGACGCGGCATTTCAGGTCCGCGCCGAAGATTCTTTGTTTCTGGAGAACTTTTCCCTCGATGACGCTCCCTTCCCTTTCAAAGGAAAACATCAGCTTAATCGGCGTTTCCGCCGCAGTCAATGCGCACGCAAGAAACAGCGCGGAAAAGAGTATTCCCTTATACGATTTCATCTGGCCTCTTCCACAATAAACCAATCCTGCCGGAAAGACTTCAGGCCAATGGCAAAGCGCCCGTCATCCGAAACAGGTATCTCCTGTCCACTAAAGGCATTCCTGACACGCGGCTTCCTTATCTTCAGGGCCTGCAAATCCAAGGCGATTTCCCCCTCGACCCTCTCGTTGTCCTCATTAAAATTGGCGACGATAAGCAGGGAGCACCCCTCTTTGACATGGGCGGACACTTTGACCAATTCATCACAGGTCGCCTTGGCAGGAGGCCGCTTCGCCCAATAGCCAAGGAAATTCCGCTTGTTTGCGCCGAACTGCTCAAGGGCTAGCCAGTAGGGGGACACAACCAGCCCCTCCTCGATTCGATAGGTCATCGTCCAGCTTGTGCCATGCACAAAGCTCATCGTGCAGTTTTCCACAGGCGACAAGGGGGCGTGGGAATAGGCCGTGTTGCGGGATGGCATGCCATACGGAATGCCGTTTATCTCGCCACGCATGGCTTCCAATGGCACAATCGAAAGGCGCTTGCGCCCATTGAGGCGCACGCCCATCAGCTGTTCCCCCTCCCAGACACCATTCCAGAAGAAGCAGGAGGGGATATTCCAGTTGCCTGACTTATGCTGCTCACAATAGCCTCCGCGGCTTTGCACGATGTTATACAGCCACCAGGCATTTTCCCGGCAGCGCCATGCATCGCGGCCTGAGACTTTTTCGCCGTTGAAATTCTCGACGCCGCAGCCGTGCCGCGGGTTGCTGCACTGCGCATCCAGGCGACCGTCCATGAATATCCCGTCTATCCCGTAATCATCCATCAGCTTGCCAATCCGATGGAAGAAGTATTGGATGTAACCGCTTCTCGGACAGGCCTGGTAGCCCTTTTCGTATGGCCTGGCGCTTGAAATGAAGGGCGTCATCCTCGGTTCAATGAGCCATTCATCCGCGTAAGTGTCCCAGCTGCGGTCGATTGTTGAAAGGCCGTTCCCGACGTAGATAATCCCCTTCATGCCCGCCTTGTGGACGGCCTCCAAAGAACTGCGGAACCGCTTCTCATCCGCTATGTACAATCCCGCAAATGCCTCGTCGGTGTATTGGCTTGCGTGATAGCATACCGCCTGAAAGCCAAGTGCCGCATATCCATCGATAAGGCTCCGCGTGGGAACAGCGAGGGGGCCGACAGCCTTTCCCCTAATTCCTTCCACGATATTGGTGTCAGGCAGAATGTACCCGCACTCCGACTCGGCGGAAATCTTGCCTGGTCTGGTTGCCTTACGGCCATTGGTGTATGTCTGTGAATCAAAATTGTCGCATAGCAAGGTGTATTCATCGACTGTCGGCTCGCCTTCAGGGAAGCTGTTTCGCTTGATGGAACTGATACGCAACTCATCCAGAATGCAGCTTTTGCTGCCGATAGACAAGTTGGCTGGAAAAATCCTCATCAGTTCTGGTTGCGCAGATTGGTCAACCATCCTGCCATCCAGCCATAGCTCGACACTGCCGTTCCCCCATGTGCATGCGACGTGATGCCAGATGCCGGGCTTCAGTGCATCTGGTGATTTTATGCGCCATTTCTCCGACCAGTATTCCTGAGTGTGGGCGAAAAGAATGCCTTTATCATCGATTTCCATGCTGAACTGGTTTGCATCACCGTGTGAAACCAAGGCAAGCCTGTCCCTCTTGCCCAACGATGGAACAAGGAATCTGTATTCAAGTGTACCTTGCTTGATGTCAATATTGCCATTAGGTTGATAATCCACAGAGGACAGCCATGCGGTACGCTGCTCGTCGCCATAGCGGATTGCATAGCAGAGGCGCATCGCCTCTTCGCGTTCAGGCATTGGTCGCGCTGGAAGGGCCTGCAGCCCAAAGGAGAATCTCCGGCGTTGCCTGACGATTTCCGCATTGTCTATGTAGTTCACGCGAAGGGTGGTCGTTTCCGTGCCCGGCATCACGGAAAGAGCGTCATCAGGCCTGGCCAACGGCCAGTCGAATGGCATGCCATCGAACCATCCCAAGCCGACAACGTCATTCAGGAGCATGATGTTTGGAATGATGGGGAAGCTCTCTGGTTTCAGGCATTGGCGTATTGTAAGCATCCCGCCAAAAACACCTGGTCCATGATGCAGATATTTCGCTATCTCCCTACGGTAATCCACCTCAAAATAAAGCTGGGAAATGCCGACACCGCCAGGAATCTCCAAATCCGTGCGAATCGTGCCGTCAAAAGTGATTTCACTAAAGGCACTTAGCTCTGCATCATTGCCAACGGAGCCTGAATACTCTAGACGCACCCTGCTTGCACTTAATTTGCGCGCACTTTTCATTTGCCACTTGATTTCGGGTGTGGACACAATCCTGCATGGGCGTGAAAGCAGCGGTACATTCTGCGAAACTATCTGAATGGGAACTGGAGTGCTTGGGGAGAATTCATATCGTCGCCCCCAGCAGGTGACGGTCAGGCCGTCCAGGGAAACAGGAATCCATGGCGCGGGGACGATTCGTTCATCAGGCTTGCAGGAGGCAAAACCCTTCCACACGGGGAAAGGCGGCGTCGCCATTTTCACGCTGGATTCAGCCACGAGTTCACCGCTGTCATGCAACTGCGCCTTCAGTTGATATCGGCTTCGCTCAGGCAAGCCATCCAAGGCGCATTCAAACAGTTGCGCACCGTCTTTATACCGCATCTTTCCCAACTCACGCACGACATTTTTCCCCGCTTCATCCAAAAGCGTCAGGCGGTATTCTGCATTATCCGAGCAGAAAACGGAACGCGCCGAGAGGGAAACGCTTAAAAGGCGTCCCTCTTCCTTGAGCTTGACGGAACACTCCAGCCGCGGCGCATTGTCAACCGTGACAGGCCAGCTGAAATGCATATACCTCTCTGGCTCCTGTCCCGGCTTGAGCATTTCATTCGGCTTGGTTCCACCGCCATAATAGGCGGGAATGTGATGCACTCCGGCCTGGAGCATCAAGATGTCAAAAGTGTATTCCCCGTCTTTTAAAAAGGGAATAGGCAGCTCTGTCTGCAAGGAGTCGAAGCGCACCTGTCCCTCGGATTTGCCGACAGGTTTCCCCGACATATCCAATATCTCGACACGAAAATCCGCAAACTTCTCGGGCGGCAGGGCAAGTGCCTTTGCACGGATGCTCTGGCCGTCATCCGCGCTTGTCACGTAGAAGGCCCCAGCTGGCAAGTCATCCCCAAAACGGAGCAGCAGAGCCTCTTTCATGTTGCCGAAAAAGAGGTTTCTGGAGCTCCTGACCATAACGGACTGCTCCGGTTCGGGGGACAGCGTTGTCCGCGAAGCATTGCAAAGCAGCCTGGACGGCATTCTTTCAAATCCCAAATCGGCAAACGGAATACGCAACGTGGCACTCCATTGGTCGTCCTGGACGTCCACCGCCGTCTCAACATGGCTGTCCCAGGCGGAATCCACATTGTATGCGTCATACAGGACATTCTTCGTGTTGAGCGTGAATTGATAATACTCGCCTTCCGGGGCCTCCGGATGTGCCAAAGCCAGCTCCAGGCATTCATCGTGATAGACACGTCCGTCACGCTTGCTTTCCGTTGAGAGACGCCTGCTGCCTGGTTCCACTCGCCCGCAAAGTTGCACATACAGGGCATTTTTCGTGGCCGCCATGCTTACCTCCGTACCCCATTTGGGGGCGTGGCCGCGGTTGAACTCCGTGAAGCCACTGACATGCAGCGTGCCTCCCCAGAATGCATGCGGACTGTCGGAAAGCTGCTGCAAACTGGGGACGTCCTCATAGACAGGCACATTGGCAAATGGCCCGCCATGCAACGGCAGAACGCTACCGAACAAGCATGATAAAACGGTGATGATGCGATGACAAGTCTTCATAGACGCTAATTACCGTCCCCACAGCGCCGTGAGGAAATCATAGCATTCCTTCGAGCGGAACACGGCGTTCTGGTCGCCTCCATAGATGAACAGCATCTTGTCCGTCACGACACTGCCGTCAAAGCGCTGCATGTTGGTCTGATTCCCATGGCGCACCGAAACATAAAGCGGCTGCATGGGATTCGCGGCTGAACTCAGCGTCCAGACAGGTGCATATCCGGCCGCGGCAATGGCCCCCTGGTAGTCCAGCAAGGATACAGAGGACGACGGACTGCGGATGCTGGAGACACTAAGCCCCTTGTTATACTGCGAATCAGTTAGTTTGTCCTTGTGATACAGATACTTGGGATATGCGTATCCTGTGCCGTAGAAGTTCGTGTCGCGGACGGCCGTGCTCGTGTTGAACTGCGAGCCACCTGCCGGGCAGGCAAACGTCTTCTGAAACACCATGACGCCGCCGCCCGCTGGCAGCTTGCCAAACGTGTAGTACTCAAGCAGGGACGGCCAGTACGCAAATGTCCAGTTGCCCCCGCCTGGATTCATCATCATCGCCGGCACGTAGAAATCGTCATTGTCATCGGCATACATGATCATGGTTGTGCCAAGCTGCTTCAAGTTATTGACGCAACTGATGCAGCGGGCCTTTTCCCGCGCCTTGCTCAACGCAGGCAACAGCATCGCCGCCAAAATGGCGATGATGGCTATCACGACGAGCAATTCAATGAGAGTAAACAGTTTCTTCATAATGACCTCCGTCTTTTTTGGGAGTTGTTGTATTAAAAAATACTTACACTGTTTTGGCAAATGAGAGGCTGCCCCGCATGATGAACTCACAGTCAAGGACAACATTCTGTGGAGGCTTGCCATCCAATAAATCCATCAGGAGTTTTGTGGCGATTTGCCCCTGCTCGCGTCTCGGCTGACGAATAGAACTTAACTCAGGTGTGGAATATCGGCAAAACGGGGAGTCGTCCGTGCCGATGACGGATAACTCTTCGGGAACACTCTTCCCCAAAAGCGAAGCGGCCTTCATCGCGGCAAGCCCCAATATATCGCTGTCGGCAAAAACGCCCGTAATGTCAGGATGCGTCCGAAGCATCTCCAGCGCGACTTCAACCCCCGAGTCAAAGTTATTGGAAGCCTCCAGCAAATGGCAATGCGCTGATTCAACACCTGCCGACAATAGCCCCTCCAGCTTGCCATTATCCCTGATGCAGCGAAGATACCCGATCTCACGGTGCCCATGCGCCAAGAGCGACTCTCCTGCCAGCTTCCCTATCTTCTCGGCTGAAACGCATACACTGCTGTAATCTGCGTAAATCGATGGAAAACCGATGAAGGCGACTTTGCCACGATACAGAGTCTGGATGTCGCAGCCAAACAGGTCAGGATTGTAGCCAACCAGTATCAGACCATCTATCCCATGACGACGAAAGTTGTCCAGACGTATCAGAAAACTCTCGCTGTTGTCACAGGAGGCAATGATGACATTGTAGCTTGTGTTTAGACACGAACTCTCTATCCCTGCAAGTATTTCAGGCACAAAGGAGGTGTCAATGTTGTACGCAATCGCCCCTATCAGGAAACTCCTGGAAAAGCGCAGCGCACGTGCGGTCCGATTGGGCTCATAGCCCAAACGCTTCGCAACCAACTTGATGCGCTCCCGTGTCTCCGCAGACGCTATGATCCTCCCCTGCTTGTTGTTGAGCACAACTGACGCCAGCGCTGTCGATACACCCGCTTCTTCACTCACTTCTTTTAACGTCGCTTTCGGCATGGATGGCTTTCTTCGTTTGACCTTTTTTAATTAAACGTTTAATGCATCGTTCCTAAATATACCATCAAACAAAATAAAAAACAAGGAGGTTGATGAAAAAAAATGAGAATTAAATATTTTTTGTGTAGTCCCTCAGTGATTGATATGAGCCGCGTTAGCGGCGGCAAGAACATAGCAGTGGGTGAAGCGAGCACCTTCGGCGCAAGCGAAACCCACGGGGCAAGCGTTTTCCCGCATCCCCTTGCGCCGTGCCGCATAGCGAAGCGGAGCGGCAAGGCGCAGAAAAACCAGCAAGTGTTATCAACCAGTGAGGCATTACAGAAGACCTGCCCTAGTACTTAATTGATTTAATTCGAATACATCTTCACTGTTCTTTTGGGCTGCTTTTCCGTGAATGGCTCCTTACATACGAGGGTATGCGCGTCGCCATTCGCAAAAAATCATCTCCAAAACTCCAATGCAATGTGTATCCGAATTAAATCAATTAAGTACTAGAAGACCTGGTACTTTGAAAAGTACTTTCTTTCTGGGAAACTCAAGTATATAATTCCCATTATTATTGCACCTCCTGGGTGCTGCATCGGACTACGATTTTTGCACACTATCGTGTGCTGGCCGCTTTAGCGGCCTACGCCAAGCTACTCTGATGGAGGGCATGGTATTTTAAGTAGCTCTGTTCCCAAAGGGCGGTAAATACAGTTTTTTTTGCACCTCTCTGGTGCTTGCATGGGACTACGATTTTTGCACACTATCGTGCACTGGCCGCTTATGCGGTCTATGCCAAACTATCTTTTGGGAACATAGCTTTTGAAATAAGAGTATTTTTATTTTTGATTTTCTCTAGCAATATTAATTCTGAAAATAAAGAAATTCTTAAGAAAAAATCTTATTTGTTAACTTTGTTTGCATTATTCGATTTGGCTTGCTATATTAGTGGGTGGCGGGTGGGGGTTGGACCTTAGACCACCCCGCGTATGTGTGCGCGTGCGAACATTATATTATAGAATATTTGAAATATTCTATGCAGGCTTATTTTTGAAAAATAGAAAATTTAAAACAAAATAAAAATCCTTTTAAGACTTGAAAAAAAGTTATTTTAGATTACATTTAATGTTTTGTTGGAGCTTCTCTAGATAGTGGCACCAGCAAGGATCCCAGGTCCCCCAGAACTGCAAGGCCCGTCAGAGCCGCAAGGCCCGCCAGAGCCGCAAGGCCTGCCAGAGCCGCCAGGCTCGCCAGAGCCGCAAGGCCCGCCAGGTTCGCCAGAGCCGCAGGGTTCGCAAGAGCCGCAAGGCCAGCAGGGTCCGCCAGGTCCGCCAGAGCCGCAAGGCCCGCCAGGTCCGCCAGAGTCGCAAGGCCCGCCAGAGCCGCAAGGCCTGCAAGAGCCGCAAGGCCTGCAAGAGCCGCCAGGCCTGCCAGAGCCGCAAGGCCTGCAAGAGCCGCCAGAGCCGCCAGAGCCGCAAGGTTCGCAAGAGCCGCAAGGCCCGCCAGACCCGCAGGGCCCGCCAGACCCGCAAGGCCCGCAAGAGCCGCAAGGTTCGCCAGAGCCGCAAGGCCCGCAAGAGCCGCAAGGTTCGCCAGAGCCGCAAGGCCCGCCAGAGCCGCAAGGCCTGCCAGAGCCGCAAGGCCTGCAAGAGCCGCAAGACCCGCCAGAGCCGCCAGGCCTGCCAGAGCCGCAAGGCCCGCCAGAGCCGCAAGGCCTGCAAGAGCCGCAAGGCCAGCAGGGTCCGCCAGGTCCGCCAGAGCCGCAGGGTTCGCCAGAGCCGCCAGAGCCGCAGGACCCGCCAGACCCGCAAGGCCCGCCAGACCCGCAGGGCCCGCCAGACCCGCAAGGCCCGCAAGAGCCGCA
>JAFTAC010000670.1 GCA_017458805.1 Victivallales bacterium
GACCTCAACTCTCGCCGCGGACGCATCCTCGGCATGGACCGCGAAGACGGTCTCCAGGTCGTGAACGCAGAAGTTCCTCTGGCCGAAGTCTATAGCTACCCCATGGCACTCCGCTCCATGACCCAGGGCCGCGGCTCCTTCGAGATGAAGTTCGAGAGAAGGGACCCCGTTCCGAAGGCCATCGCCGACAAGATCCAGGCCGCCATGGCAGCCGAGGAAGACGAGGAAGAATAATATTCCTCTGCGTCCTGACAGCGCACTCCTTCAGAGCACGCTGCAGCAAAAAGACGGGCGAGACGAGAGCGACGAGAGCGACAGTTCTCGTCCCGCTTGTTTCGCCCGTCTCTTCGCCTAAAGAGCAAATATCGTCCTGATAGCGCGCTTCTTCAGAGCGTGCTGGAAAAACATAGGAGCCCAACCATGGCCGATTTCATAGAAGCACTCTCCTCCTTCAACCCAGCCGAGCGCAAGGCCGCCCGCGAGCAGCTAGCCTCCACCGCCACGTTCCCAGCTGAAAACCAGTGGGTGAACATGCATCTCCACACCTTCTTCTCCTACAATGGCGAAGGGTGGTCTCCATCCCGAATAGCCTACGAGATGAAGAAGCTGGGGCTCTACTCCGCCGCCATCTGCGACTTCGATGTTCTTGAGGGCATGGAAGAGTTTCTGGAAGCCGCCGACCTCTTCCGACTCCGCTCCGCAGTTGCCATGGAAAGCCGCGTTTTCTTCAAGGAATACGCAAACTGCGACATAAACTCCCCTGGCGAAAACGGTGTCTTCTACTTCATGGGCATGGGCTTCGTCAACAGGCCAGCACCTGGCTCAGACGCAGAAAAGACGCTCACCGCCATGCTCACCTCCTCCCACGCGCGCAACAGGGCCGTCATCCAGCGCATCAACGCCAAGCTCACCGCGTTCCAGTTGGACTACGACAAGGACGTGCTGCCATTGACGCCCAGGGGCAACGCCACGGAGCGCCACATCATCGCAGCCTACAACGCCCTCGCAGCCAAGGCATGCGGCTCCATTGAGAAGGCAGCCGAAGCATGGGCAGCCCTCTTCGGCACCGATGTAGCGGAAACCGTCGCCAAAGCGCAGAACACCAATGCCTTCAACGAGTTCCTCCGCGGCAAGCTCATCAAGCGCGGCGGCATTGGCTATGAGAAGCCCACAGAGGCCTCCTTCCCGCCCCTTGAAACCGTCATCCGCTTCATCCTCGACTGCCGCGCCATCCCCATGACCGCCTGGCTTGACGGTGACAGCGACGGCGAAAAAGACCCAGTTGCACAGTTGGAATGCCTCGCAGCCAAAGGTGTGCAGGCTGTCAATATCATCCCCGACCGCAACTGGAACTTCAAGGACGAGGCCGTGAAGGCACGCAAGACCGCAGCTCTTGCCGCATACGTCAAGGCCGCACAGGCTCTCGATATGCCCATCAACGTCGGCACGGAGGGCAACAAGCCTGGTCAGCGCCTAGTCGATGGCTTCGACAGCCCCGAACTCGCACCCTACCTCACGCTCTTCAACCACGACGCAGCCGTCTTCGTCGGCCATACACGCCTCCTCCGTTTTGCTGACCTCTCCTTGACAGATGCCAAATGCGACGCTATATTCAAGGACAAGAAGGCGCGCAACCGTTTCTTCGCCTCCGTGGGCGCCCTCCCCTGCCCCACCTTGAAGCAGATTGACGACCTGAAGGAGATGGGTCCCGAGAAGGCCTTCTCCACCATCAGCTACGCAGCCGCACAAGGCTCCTGGGAGTAACGACGACGGCTCGTCGTCGAAAAAAAACGCCTTCCCATTTCGCAAAACGACAACGCACCTTTATCCAACCAACCTTTCACATAGCAACCAACAGGAACACCACTATGGCAAAAGCCCCATTCACGGCTCCGACAAAAGAACAGATTGAAAAAGCCTACGATTGCGCCAAGGCGCAGTACAAGGCTCTGGGCATCGACACCGACAAGGCCATCGCCACCCTGCAAGCCACCCCTATCTCCCTGCATTGCTGGCAGGGCGATGACGTCAAAGGCTTCGAGGTCCACGAAGGCGAAGTGTCGGGCGGCGGCATCATGGCCATCGGCAACTACCCTGGCCCCGCCATGAATGCAGACATGCTCCGCAAGGACGCTGAAAAGGCCTTCTCCCTCATCCCTGGCACCAAGCGCTTCAACCTCCACGCCATCTACGCGGAGACCGACGGAAAGGTCGTTGACCGGGACGCCATCACCCCGAAGCACTTCACGAAGTGGATGAAGTGGTCGAAGGACAACAAGGTCGCCCTCGACTTCAACCCCACCTTCTTCGCACACCCGAAGGCCAATTCAGGCTACACCCTCTCCAACCCCGCCCCCGAAATCCGCAAGTTCTGGATTGACCACGACAAGGCGTGCCGCCGCATCGCAGAGGCGTTTGGCAAGAACCAGGGCTGCCCCGCCGTGGTCAACCACTGGATGCCCGACGGTGCCAAGGACCAGCCCATCGACAGGCTCACCCCCCGCAAGCTCATGGCCGCCTCCCTCGATGAAATCTTCGCGGAAAAGGTCAACCCCAAGTACTGCAAGGACGCCGTCGAATCCAAGCTCTTCGGCCTCGGCTCCGAAGACTACGTGGTCGGCTCCCACGAGTTCTTCATGGGCTATGCCATGACACGCAAGGACATCATGATCTGCCTGGACATGGGGCACTTCCACCCCACGGAAAACATCTACGACAAGATTTCCTCCATCCTGAACTTCAAGAAAGAACTCCTGCTCCACGTCAGCCGTGGCATCCGCTGGGATTCCGACCACGTCGTCATCCTGAACGATGACCTGCGCTGCCTCTTCCAGCAGGTTGTCCGCGGCAACTTCCTAAAGAGCATCAACATCGCCCTCGACTTCTTCGATGCCAGCATCAACCGCATCGGTGCCTGGGTGATTGGCACGCGCGCCACCCAGAAGGCCATCCTGGCCGCCCTCCTGGAGCCATCCAAGCTAATGGCCGACTACGAGGCCGCCAACGACGGTGCCGTCAAACTCGCCCTTCTGGAAGAACTCAAGACCTACCCGCTGGGTGCCGTATGGAACATGTTCTGCCTCTCGCAGGGCGTCCCCGCTGGCGCTGCCTGGCTGAACGACATGATTGACTATGACCGCAAGGTCATCAAGAAGCGCTGATTGAATCATGGCCATCCCCTACATGATTTCCGTCATGTCCCACGACCGCGTCGGCATCATCGCCGACGTGACGGGGGCCATCAAGTCCCTTCACGGCAACCTGGAAGACCTGAGCCAGACTGTCATGAAGAGCTATTTCACCATGCTGCTCCTGGCCACCTTCCCCGACGGTACGGAGGAGGAGGCCCTGCGCAAGGCCCTCCATGCCGTGAAGGGCCTCTCCTCCTTTGAAATCGGCGTGCTCCCCTACGAGAACACCAACAATGCACCCGATGACCACGAGGACTCCTCGAACCTCTATGTGCTCACTGCCGCAGGCCCCGATGACGTTGGCCTGGTAGCTGCCCTCTCAAGCTACTTGAAGCTGAAGCAGATCAACATCATCGACCTGACCTCCAAGACCGACCAAGGCAAGTACATTATGATGTTTCTCGTGAAACTGCCCGACGGCACCAACGTCGCCAAACTCAAGAAGGGCCTTCAAATCGCCATGGAGGAGTACGGACTGACCGTTGAACTCCGCCACCAGGCCATCTTCAGCAAGACAAACGAGATTTAAACCATTCAATATCACCTAAAAAAGAAAGGAGACACCATGAAAAAACTCTTCATCTTCGCCGCACTGGCTCTTCTCTGCGCCTTTACAAGCTGCAAAAAAGAACAGAACCAAGCCAATAGAGACACCTTCACCGTCGGATTCGACGCTGAATTCCCGCCCTACGGCTTCAAGGACGAGAAGACGGGCGAATACACTGGCTTCGACCTGGAACTGGCCGCCGAGGTCGCAAAGCGCAATGGCTGGAAACTCGTGAAGAAGCCCATCAACTGGGACAGCAAGGACATGGAACTCAACTCTGGCTCCATCGACTGCATCTGGAACGGCTTCACTATCAATGGCCGCGAAAAAGACTACGAGTGGACCGAGCCCTACGTTGACAACTCCCAGGTCGTGATGGTCAAGAAAGAATCCCCCGTCAAGACCCTCGCCGACCTCGCTGGCAAGGTTGTCGCCGCAC
>JAFTAC010000671.1 GCA_017458805.1 Victivallales bacterium
GATGGCGGTGACCGAACGCTTCAATGAAATCGCCACACTGAAATGCCTGGGGGCCCTTGACGGCTTCATCATGATCATGTTCGTGCTGGAAAGCTGTTTCATGGGACTGGTCGGCGGGCTCATCGGCTCCGTCCTGGGCGGCATCATCGGCTTGAGCCGCATGCTTGTCTCCTTCGGCTCTGCCTTCTTCTCCGCCATTCCTCTGGGTGATTTGATGCTTGGCATGGTCATCTCGATCCTGCTTGGCACTCTGCTGGCAGCGATTTCCGCCGTCATCCCCTCCTACAAGGCGGCACGTCTCGCCCCGATGGAGGCCATGAGAGTAGAATAACCACTTCCACATACCGACGACAAATATGACAGAAACCACCGAAAACAAGCAGGCAGCCCCCCAGCCCGAAAGCGACAGCAAGGGCAGGCGCGTCATCATCCGCACCGTCGGGCTTCGCAAGTCCTTCATGATGAAAGGCGTGGTCACGGAAGCCCTCCGAGGTATCGACGTCTCCATCTACCAGGGGGAGTTCATCGCCGTCATGGGGCCATCAGGCTCTGGCAAATCCACCTTCTTCAACATGATTGGCGCACTGGACAGCCCGACAGTCGGGCGCGTCTTCATCGACGAGGTCGATGTGGCGCAGCTCACAGCTGAGGAACTTGCCTATCTGCGCTGCCATAAAATCGGCTATATCTTCCAGAGCTACAACCTCATCAAGTACATGACTGCCTTGGAAAACGTCACCACCCCGATGGCGTTCGGCGGCGTCATGCCCGACGAGGCACGTGAGCGCGGCATGTCCCTGCTGGACCTAGTCGGCCTGAAGGAACGCTGGCATCACAGGCCCATCGAGATGTCGGGCGGCCAGCAGCAGCGAGTCGCCATTGCACGTTCCCTCTCCAACAACCCCAGTGTCCTGCTCTGCGACGAACCCACCGCCAACCTGGACCTGCATACAGGCCAGGAGATTCTGGAACTCCTCCAGAAGCTCAACAAGGAGAACGGGGTCACCATCATCTGCGCGACCCACGACCACCGCATGATGAACATCTGCGACAGGCTGATGTGGATTCGCGATGGTCGCATTGACCGCATCGCCGACCGTGCCGACGTCCATATCGAAATCGGCGGCATCGACACCCATTGACGCAACAACCTTTATCTTTAAAGTACTACATACGGAACAATGAGATTTCTAGCACACATTCGAAACGCGGTTCTCGCCCTTGCGTTGACCACCGTTGCATCTTTTGCGCAGGATTTCAATGCGGACTGCCAGGCGTTGACCAAGCATCCGCACCGCCTCAGCGGCACCAAGGAGTACTCCGAGGCCGCCGACTATGTCTATGGCAGGCTCCAGTCAATGAAGCCCGATGACCTTTTCGAGCAGACCTTCCCCTCCACGCAGACGGAGACCATCTCCGCCACCATGCAGATTGAAGGCGGTGCCACGCTTGAACTGATGCCGATGCGCCCCAATGGCATCATCCCGCCTGTAACGCCCGTCGAAGGCGTCACGGGTCCCATCGTCCACATCGGCAAGGGAACCGCCAACGACTTTGACAAAGTGCCCGTAGAAAACTGCATCGTCGTACTGGACTACAACTGTGGCCAAGGCTGGGTGCGCGCCCTGCGCCTGGGAGCCCTCGCCGTCGTCTTCACAAAACCCGACCTGGCGGACGCCAGAAACCCGCATTTTGCCGACGCCAATGTCAACCTTCTGCGCTACTACTACAACGGCAATCCTGCCGACCTACCGAAGGACGGCGTGAACGTGACCCTCAAGAGCTCCATTCGCTGGGTGCCGACCGTCGGACGCAACATCTTCGCGCTCTTCAAGGGCACTGACCCTGTCTTCAGCCAGAAGAAGGACGAAATCATGATTCTGGCGGCCAACCTTGACAGTTTCGGCGAAGTGCCGAACCTGGCTCCTGGTGCACGGTCCGCCGCCAGTTGCGCCGCCCTGCTCCGCATTGCCGAGACCATCTCGAAGCACCGCCCCAGACGCCATATCCTTGTCGCCTTCTTTGACAACCAGGCGCGCGGCCACCAGGGCAGTTCCACCTTCTACCGCGCCATTGAAAACGACAAAATCGACTTCAAGGTCGAGACACGCATGGAATCCCATAAGTGGGAGACGGCCTTCATCGGCGAGATGCGTGAGCTGCTGGCGCAGCCCGACCCGCTGACCGCCCCCGCCCCCAACGTCCGCAGAAGGCTGCTGGACCGCCTGGCCGACAAGGCGCAGAACTCCGCCCATGTCTATAAGGACCAGGAGTACAAGATGAACGACGAGGTGATGGGCTACCGTAAGAAGTACGGCCATGACATCCCACCAAAGATTCAGGAACGCATCACGGAAATCAATGGCACCTTCGATGAAAACGGCAAGCAGCTCACCCCAGGCCTCCTCGCGAAGGCCTCCGAGACCAAGCACACCTGGAACGAACTGCAACGTGTCATTGGCCACCAGAAGCGTGACATCAGGGGCGGGAAGCCTGTCCAACTAGACCCCGCAGTCAAGAGAAACCTCGATGAAATCATGGACCAGGTCCGCGCCGACATCGAGGCCCGTGCCAAAGAACTTGAACTGGAACAGAAGGCTCTGGAGGCCGACAAGAAAATCTACGACCTTTTCTCGGACAAATGGGTGACGATGCATGCCACCATCATGCTCGGCGGCACCACCGACAAGTGGGCGCTCATCATCGGCGGTGAATCCTCCATGCACTCCTGGCAGGACAACCCTGGCCTCTACGGCAAAATCCAGACCTCCTTCCTCAACCTCCACAAGGCACGTGAAGCCAAGGGATTGAGCAACCACTTCCTCCTTGAGTCCGCCAACCAGACCCTCTCCCTCACCCGTGTCATCTGGGGTTCCGTGACCTTTGTGCATACGGGCGAGCCCGCTGGCATGTTCGGCATATACAACCTGGCTTTCGGCACCGTGCAGGAGGCAACCATGCGCGAGGGAACGCCTGACGACACCCTTGACAACATCAACCTCGCCAACGTCATCGCGCAGGCGGACGACATAGCCGCCGCCATCTGCCCCATCCCCTCCGTCTCCGACGGCATCGCCGATGAGCTGATCGGCAATCAGACAGGCCTCTCCCTGAAGCGAAACATCGTTGTCAACAAGGAATATGTGCTGCCCAGTTTCACCGACGACTACACGGTGAAGGGGCCGATGGTGATGGGCATGCTCCAAGGCACCTCCATCCCCAACACCCCCATGCGCGGTGCGACCGTTCAGTTCCGCCTCACCCGCAGCTTCTCGTTGGCCTACAACGAGAACAAGCATCTTGCATTCGACAACTTCCAGGTACTCCGCACCAACAGCAACGGCGTCTATTCTCTCGGTCCCGTCGCTGGCTCCTGGGGTGCGCGCGGCGGCTTCGCCGTCATCTTTGACAAGAACGGGGGCATCTCCGAAGTCTCCGACCAGAGTTCCTACCCCAACGTCAAATTCCGCCTCAACACCTTCAAGGCAAACTCCGCCGCAGTCATTCTCCCCTCCCAGCAGAGGACGGACAAACTGCCTGGCGAGGACGTGAAGATCCTCTCCGCCCGCGCCAACGCCGACCTGGTTGCCAGCAAGTCCTTCTCCGAGACGGTTGATGGCGTGGTAACCTGGTATTCCGAGGAGCGTGAAAAAGGCGTCAAGCTCTTCAGCCTGCGCCAGATGGTCGGTCTCAATAACGGCCCCGCCTATCTGGATGGACAGTCCCATTCCGAAGAGCAGATTGGCGAGGGCTTCCCGATGGACGGTCGCCATCTTGCCATCAACGCCGCAGCCCGCTCCTCCGCCGACCTCTGGCGCCTCAATGATTCACGCATGGAAATCCTTGAATCCAAAGGCATTCTGGATTCGTCACTGGCAGAAATGCACGGGCGTGCAGAGGACATTCTTCTGGAAGCGGCCAGGCCTGAAACCACACCACAGCGCCGCGAATCGCTGAACACCATCGCCTTCTGGTCATCGCGCCCCGTCTATAACAAGGTGCGTGCCATGCTGGATGACCTGGTGTTCGCCGTGCTTATCCTGCTGGGGCTTTCCGTCCCGTTCGCTTTTGCGCTGGAGCGTGTCCTCATAGGCGCCACCACCATCTACAAGCAGATCTACTGGTTCGCAAGTTTCTTCGCACTGACCTTCCTCATCCTCTACTTCTCCCACCCAGCCTTCGCCATCGCGAACACGCCCATCATCATCTTCCTGGGCTTTGCGATTGTGGTCATGTCCTCCATGGTCATCTTCATCATCATGCGCAAGTTCGAAGTGGAGTTGAAGGCCATCCAGGGCATGACGGCCACCGTCCACGTCAACGACGTGTCCAGCATCTCGACCTTCATGGCCGCCATGCAGATGGGCATCTCCACCATGAGACGCCGTCCCACAAGAACCGCCCTTACCGCCATCACCATCATCCTGCTGACCTTCACCATCCTCTGCTTTGCCTCCTTCGGCACGCAGAACGGCATCGTCACCATCTTCGTAGCCCCGAATCCCACCTACTCGGGCACCTTCGTCCACAACGTCAACTGGAACCCGCTCAGCGAGGACCTTCGCGATGTCATCAAGGGCTGCTGGCCTGAGATGAACATCTGCCGCCGCCTCTGGATTTCACCCAAAACGCAGGACAACCCAGGCCTGCTGGTCAGCCGCCTGGACGCCACCAAGCCCAACACCGTCCGAGGCATCCTCGGCGTGGAGCCCCAGGAACTGGAGTTCAGGGCGGATCTCAAGGAGTACTTTGAAAGCCTGGATGACAACACTGTTCTCATCACGGAAGCTTTAGCAAACGCGCTGGAAGTCACCCCTGGCGACAAGATACTGGTCAAGGGACGTGCCTTCACCGTCGGAAAGCTTCTGGACGCAGTCCAGCTCTCCGCCGCCAAGGACATGGACACCAGTAGCATCCTGCCTGCCGACTTCACCGAAACCACCTCTTCGCAGGGGTCTGGCGCAGCCGAAGGCGACGACGACGCAATGGAAATGATGTCCCAGCGCAACTGGGCGAGCCTGCCTGTTGACCAGGTGGCCATCCTCTCCGCAGATACGGCAAAGAAGCTGGGCGCAGGACTCTACGCCCTCCAAATCTACACCAAAGACGCAGCGGATGCAATCATCACGGCGGAGAATCTTGCCCGCATCATTCCGTTCCCCATCCCCGCAACCCGCAACAACGGTGTTTACAGGCACTTGCAGGGCACGGTGCTGAAGGCCAGCGGTGCACGCGACCTCTTCTTCCCCATCGTGCTGGGCGGGCTGGTCA
>JAFTAC010000672.1 GCA_017458805.1 Victivallales bacterium
GAAGGAGATGCAGCAGAGTTTCGAGGATACCTGCAAGATAGCCATCGACGCTTTCCGCGAAAACTACAAGACCAGAATCCCCGAGGAGGTACGGGAAGCGATGGCGAAGCAGACCACCTTCCGGGATGCGCTGGACATCCTGACCTCCAGCCAGGCATTCGCCTCAAAGGAGAGGATTTTCATCCTCATAGACGAATACGACAATTTCAGCAACCGCCTGCTGGCGCAGACGGGCGAGGAGGCCTACCGTGAACTCTGCCACGGGACGGGCTTCTTCAAGAGCTTCTTCTCGCTGCTCAAGGCCCAGAACAAGGCCATCACCAACATCCTGCTGACGGGCGTCTCCCCCATGACGCTGGACGATGTCACGAGCGGATTCAACATTGCCGAGAACATATCGCAGCGCTCCAGGCTGTCCACCCTCTGCGGCTTCACGCATTCTGAAATACGCGAAATGCTCGACTACTACACAAAGGCGGGACGGATTTCTCTGGATTGCGATCAGGCCTTCCAGCTGGTCACTGACTGGTATGACCACTACAGGTTCTCGCAGGACGGGGGTGAGCAGGTCTGCAACCCTGTTCTGCTGCTTGGCTTCGTGAACCACTGCCTTGACAGCAACCGTTTCCCGCGCGACATGGTTGACGAGAACCTGCGGACGGACTACCACAAGCTGCGGCACATCGTCACCACCAACGGCCAACTCAACGGCAAGTTCCGCGCATTGGAGCAGCTGGTCACGGAGGGCAGCGTCACCACGAACCTCATCCGCTCGTTCCAGGCGGAGACCCTCACGCGCCCCGAGAGCTTCCTCTCGCTCCTCTTCTACTACGGCATGGTGACCATCGGCGAGGAGGTCAACGGGAAGCTCAGCCTCACCATTCCCAACCAGTTGATGCGGCAGTTTGTTTCCGACTTCCTGCTGAACGGCTACAAGGATGCCTGCAAGGTGAACACACAGGTCAGCGAGCTGGCGGACAAGCTGGGCGACATGGCATACGGCGGCGACTGGCGCCCCGCCGTCGAGCTGGCGGCGCAGGTGCTGAAGGAGATTCTGACCGTGCGCGACCTGCTGGACGGCGAGAAGGCGGTGCAGTCCGCTCTGGCGGCGCTGCTCTCGTCAGGGAACGCGTTCGCGGTGCGCACGGAGCACCGCGCTGGCTTCGGCTTCGCCGACCTTGCGGTGGCCCCGCGCATCATCACCTTCCCAAACATTCTGTACGGGGCCCTCATCGAGGTGAAGTACATCAAGAAGTCGGAGAAGGTGGTCGAGGAGGCAAAGGCCTCCCTGCTTGCCGAGGCCAGGTCGCAGCTTGAGCGCTATGCGGAGGACCACAACCTGGCGGAGACCTGGCGCCTTAAGCCCGCTGGCACCGTTACGCTCATCCGCCTGGCGCTGGTCTTCCACGGCGAGGAGCTCCTCTTCGCTGAAGAAATCTGAAGGAATGGCATGGGTGATTGTGGCTAGTGGTTAGTGGCTAGTGCTCTGTAAAGTCTAAACATGCGCGTCTGCGGCGATATGCGTGTGCCTTTGGTCCGAAGGAAAAATCACGGGCGAAAGCCCGCTCATTTTCCTTCAGGCCAAAATCACTACGCCTCTCATCCACATTCACGCATGTTTAGCCTTTGCAGAGCACTTGTCTTGTCCAAACGAAATAACTGGCTGAAATCAAAAAAATACGCATCTTCAAAAAAATTTTAGTTTTTTCATTTGCAATCTATTTGTAACCGTTTACATTGTATCTTCGCGATTTGGCAAAGGTTTGTAAAGGGCTCGTTTGACGTGGGTCAAGTGCGAGTATTCCACCCCTTTCAAATTGAGACTTTGACTAGGTTGCATGGGACTTCTGGAAAACGGAACGCCATAGGTCCCCTTCCTGCAAAAATAGTCCTGGGAAGAAAAATAATGGACTGAACGCCTTACGGAGAGAATTAAATGGGCAAGAATCTGTATGTTGGAAACCTGAGCTTCTCTGTCAAAGATGACGAACTCAATGCGCTTTTCGCCGCCTTCGGCAAAGTGACGAGCGCACGGGTCATCATGGACCGTGAAACACAGCGCAGCAAGGGCTTCGGCTTTGTTGAAATGGCGGATGACGCTGAAGCACAGGCCGCCATCGACGGGCTGAACGGCAAAGAGAACAATGGCCGTGTGCTCACAGTCAACGAAGCAAGACCCCGCGAACCCCGCAGCGGTTTTGGCGGCGGACGTGGGCCGAGGCGCTGATTTTCTCAGCTCTATCCCTTGACGCAATTCCAAAAGGCACCTTGAAGTCGTCTGGCTGCAAGGTGTTTTTTGTGTTTACGGCTATTGCAAAAAACTCTTTTGCGGTTATCTTTATAGTGAGGTATTTTCAAAGCAATCATCATAGAGGTAATTGCAAAACTATCATCGGAATGCGCGTCGATATGAACACATTGGCGTTGGCAACGCCTCTTGCCGCACGAAAGTGCGGCTTCGAGCCGTCGCCTTAGCCACTGCGCCCATCTCTTAGCGCATTTCGCGCTAGTTTTGCAATTACCTCCATAATTTGCGTCGATATGAACACATTGGCGTATTTCGCGCTAGTTTTGAAATTACCTCTAGTGATTCCTGCTAAGGCAGGGGCAAATAACACCATCAAAAGGACAATTTTATGATTCGAGTGACAATTCAGGGCGCCGCAGGGCGCATGGGTAGGATGTTGGTTGCACAGGTTGCGGCCAATGCAGATATGAAGCTGGTTGGAGCCACGGAAATGGCGGCCTCGCCTCTGCTGGGGCAGGATGCGGGCATTGTTGCGGGTGTTGGGGCATTGGATGTCGCACTGACCACTGATATGGATGCGTGTCTGGCGCAGTCCGATGTGGTGATCGCCTTCACCGCACCTGAACCGACGATGGAGATGGCGCGGAAAGCAGCCGCCAAGAACGTGGCGATGGTGATTGGCACGACAGGGTTGCAGGCTGCCCAGAAGGAGGAGCTGGCCACTCTGGCGAAGCAGGGCTCCCGCATTGTCTTCGCCCCCAACATGAGCGTTGGCGTGAACCTGCTCTTTGCGCTTTGCAACCAGGTGGCGCGGCTTCTGGGCGACGACTACGACATCGAGGTTGTGGAGATGCACCACAACCAGAAGAAGGATGCACCCTCTGGCACCGCCGCAAGGTTGGGCGAAATTCTCGCAGAGGCGCGTGGACTCTCGTATGACAAGAATGTCACACATGGACGCTTCGGCCTGCCTGGCGCGCGCCCGAAGAACGAGATTGGGATGCACTCGCTTCGTGGCGGCGATGTGGGCGGCGACCACACCGTCATCTTCGCCACCTCTGGCGAGCGTATCGAGCTGACCCACAAGGCTGCCAGCCGCGAGACCTTTGCCAAGGGAGCCATGCGCGCGGCACGCTTCCTGGCGGATGCAAAGCCTGGCTTGTACGACATGCAGGATGTCCTGCACCTGAAATAGGGAGGTATTGATATGGCGCAAGGCGCGAAGGATAGTACCAGTCCGTTTGTGTTGAATCTGAAGGAGATAACGCACGGGCTTCTTTTTCTCACCTTTGACGACCATGATGTGGTCGGCTGGCGGAAGGCGATACCGTTTTTCGCTCAGAACAATGTCCGCGCCACCTTTTCGCTCAGCGGCGTCATTGATGACGGGGCTTTGGAGTGCATGAAGGCATTGCGGGAGGCGGGCCATACGGTCGGCCTCCACACACTCCATCACGCCGACGCGCCCGAGTACATCGAGAAGCACGGCGCCGCCGCATATATGAAGGACGAAGTGAAGCCGCAGCTGGATGTCTGCAAAAAGGCTGGGCTTGCGATTAGCACCTTCGCGTTTCCGAACAACCGCTATGACGATGTGTCATTGGAATTGCTCTCCGCCAAGTTCCGCCATTTTCGTGTCGGGTGCGGTCTTCCAAGGGGCTCGGCGGTTGCTGATTTCGACAAGGCCTTCACGCCCATTGACAAGTTTGAGGGCGAAAAGCTTTTCCGAGGCTTTGGCGTTGGCGAGTACTATGGCTCGCGTTTGGATGACCTGGAGGCGGTTCTCGACCGCCTCGCCAGGAACAACGAAGTCGCCACTCTCTTCTCGCATGGCATTGCTCCCTGCGCCAAGGGCGTCAACATGCCCCTGGAGCTTCTCGTGCCCCTCGTCAGCCACGCCCGCAGCCTCGGCATCGTCATGGCTGGGCTAGATGATGTGCCTTGGTGAGGTTATTTACGACTAACGAGCTTTATTATTTGGCTTTTGGCATTATGTTATGATATAGGATTATGCCGCAAATGGTTTTTGTCATTTGTGGCAGGTAAATAACAGTCATATAGATGTGAAAGAGTTGACATGAACAACAACGAAGATCTGATGTCCAAGCTGGTTGCGCTGTGCAAGCGCAGAGGTATTATTTTCCAGAGTTCCGAGCTGTATGGCGGAATCAACGGGTTCTGGGACTACGGCCCGAAGGGTGCCCCCCTGAAGCGTGCTGTCGAGCAGCTCTGGTGGAAATACATGGTGCAGGAGCGCGACAATGTCGAAGGCCTGGATTCCACGGTCATCTGCCACCCCGAAGTGTGGCGCGCCTCTGGCCATCTGGCGCAGTTCTCCGATTTGATGACGGACTGCACGGAGTGCAAGAAGCGTTTCCGCGTTGACCAGATGGATGACCCGAACGTCTGTCCCGCCTGTGGCGCACACGCCATGACCCCGCCCCGCGAGTTCAACCTGATGATGAAGACCTTCGTGGGTCCCGTCTTTGACGAGGAACATGCCGCCTATCTGCGCGCCGAGACCTGCCAGCCCATCTTCGTGGATTTCAACACCATCCGCGTGGCCTCACGCCAGAAGCTGCCATTTGGCATCGCGCAGACGGGCAAGGCGTTCCGCAACGAAATCAACCCGCGCAAC
>JAFTAC010000673.1 GCA_017458805.1 Victivallales bacterium
GTCTGGCTCGCCTTCCTGCTCGATGTGCCCCTTGTTGATGATGACGATGCGGTCGGAGACGTCCATCGCCTCGTCCTGGTCATGGGTGACGAATATGGTGGTGACTCCCAAATCCTTGTGGCGTTCGCGCAGCCAGTGGCGCAGCTCGACGCGGACCTTGGCGTCAAGGGCTCCGAATGGTTCATCGAGCAGCAGTACCTGGGGGGAGACCGCCAGCACACGCGCCAGTGCGACGCGCTGCCGCTGTCCGCCTGAAAGCTGGTCGGGGTAGCGCTTGGAAATCCAGTCGAGCTGAATCAGGTCCAGCAGGGAGTTGACTTTTTCGCGTATCTGCTCCTCTGTGGGGCGCGTCGCCTTGGGGCGCGCACGGAGGCCGAAGGCGATGTTCTCGAAAACGGAGAGGTGGCGGAAAAGGGCGTAGTGCTGGAAGACAAAGCCGATTTTCCTCTCGCCTGGCCGTTGGGTTCGCAGGTCGATGCCGTCTCGCAGGACGGCGCCCGAATCGGGGTGTTCCAGACCCGCAATAATGCGCAGCAGGGTGGTCTTGCCGCAGCCAGAGGGACCCAGCAGAGCGACAAGCTGCCCCGTCTTGACCGAGAGGCTGATGCCGTTCAGCACCTTTGTCCCTGAATACTCCTTGTGGACATCTATGACGTCAATGCTCATTGTTAACCTTCTTCTTCAATTCCGCCACAATGCGGACGACAAGCGTGATGACCCCCAGCAGTGCCAGCAGGGTGGCGGCGGCGTTGGCGGCCGTCAGCTCATAGTCATTGAAAAGCGCCTCGATGTGAAGCGGCAGCGTGTTGGTTTTGCCGCGGATGTTGCCCGAGACGACTGCCACGGCCCCGTATTCGCCAAGGGCGCGCGCCAGGCTGAGGATGATGGAGAACAGCAGCCCCCACTTGATTTCAGGAAGGGTGATTTTCAGGAAGATGCGCCACCAGCCCGCGCCGAGCAGGCGCGCAGCCTCCTCCTCCTGGCGATACTGCCCCTCCATCAGCGGGAGCAGTTCGCGTGCGACGAAGGGAAGCGTCACGAAAATCGTGGCCAGCAGCAACCCCGGAAAGGCGAAAATCACCTGCACACCATGTTCCTCCAGCCAGCCGCCAAGCGGCGCGTTTTTGCCAAGAAGCATGATGAACAGGAGGCCGACGACCACGGGCGAGACGGAGAAGGGGAGGTCCAGCAGAGCCATGATGAAACGTCGGCAGGGCAGTTGTGTATGCGTCATGCCCCAGACAAGCAAAACACCGAAAACGGCGTTCAACGGCACGGCGATGGCGGCTAGTTTCAGGGACAGCATCACGGCCACCTGCATGTCCGAGGAGCGCAGCAGCGTGAGATAGACTCCTGGCCCTTCTGAGAAGGCCTGCGCGATGACGCTTGCGAAGGGAAGCACGACAATCACCCCCACCACAATGACAGCGAATGCAATAAGGCATGCCTTCAGCCAGGGTGCGTCGGCGGTGTTTGGGGAGAATGGTTTGACTTTCTTCATTGTGCCATCCTCCTCTGGAGCATGTTGATGAGCAGGAGCATGACGAAGGAGGCGAGGAGCATCACGAGCGATAGGGCGCCTGCCCCCGTGAAATCATAGCTTTCCAGGCGGGATACGATGAGCAGGGGCACGATTTCCGAGACCTCGGGGATGTTTCCAGCGATGAAGACCACGGAGCCGTATTCGCCGACGCCGCGTGCGAAGGCCATGGAGAAGCCTGTCAGCAGGGCAGGGCGGAGCGTCGGGAGGATGACGCGCCTAAAGACGTACCATCGCGAAGCTCCCAGGCATGCGCCCGTCTCCTCCAGGCTGAAGTCCATGTTGGTGATGATGGGCTGCACGGTGCGCACAACAAACGGCAGGCCTACGAAGAGCATGGCTACGAAGATGCCCGCAGGCGTGTAGGCAATCTGCACGCCAATGCGCTCGAAGGCGGCTCCCAGCCAGCCTTCTGGGCCATATAGCCCGCAAAGGGCGATGCCCGCGACGGCTGTTGGAAGGGAGAAGGGCATGTCGATGAGGGCGTCGAGCACCTTGCGTCCAGGGAAGGTGTATCTGGCAAGCACCCAGGCGATTGGAATGCCGAGGAGGGTGTTGGAGAGGGCGGCCAGAAGCGAGAGGCCGAAACTGAGTTTGAAGGCGGAGAATACCCGGGCGGAGTGCAGGGATTCCATAATGTCGTGGAATGGAACACTTGCCATGCGAATAACCAGCGCCGCCATCGGCACAAGCACGATGAGGCAGACGTAGGTTAGCCCGAGGCCAAGAGTCAGATGTGGTGTTAAGCTATTGTCAGGACGTGACATAACTATTTCTTGGAGATTTTGTCGTAGAGTGCGCCTTCGGCGAAGTGGTCCTTGTAGGCCTTTTCCCAGCCGCCGAAGGCACGGATATCGACCATCTCCATCTGCTTGAACTTCTCCAGATATTCGGCTGGGACGAGTTCAGGTCTGGATGGACGGTAGAAGTTCTTGGCGGCGATGGTCTGTCCTGTCTGCGAATAGAGAAAATTGAGGTACTCTTCCGCCGCCTTGCGGGTGCCCTTCTTGTCAACGTTCTTGTCAACGATGGATACGGAGGGCTCCGCCAGGATGCTGAGCGAGGGATAGACGATTTCAAAGCCGCGCTTTGGGTTCTCCTTCAGCGAGAGGAAGGCTTCGTTCTCCCATGCCAGCAGGACGTCGCCGATGTTGCGCTTCGTGAAGGTGAGGGTGGCTCCGCGAGCACCTGAATCCAGCACGGGGACATGCTTGAAGAGCTGCCGCACAAACTCCACAGCCGCCGCATCGCCTCCGTGCCGCCTCCCCCATTCGTAGGCGGCAAGGTAGTTCCAGCAGGCGCCGCCCGAGGTCTTCGGGTTGGGGGTGATCACCTTGACGCCAGGCTTCAGAAGGTCGTCCCACTCCTTGATGCCCTTGGGATTCCCCTTGTGGACGAGGAAGACGATGGTGGAGGTGTAGGGGGAGTTGTGGTTGGGGAGTCGTCCCTCCCAGTCAGGCGGGATTAGCTTGGCGTACTGGGCGATGGCGTCGATGTCGCGCCCCAGTGCGAGGGTGACCACATCTGCCGCTAGCCCGTCGATGACGGCGCGCGCCTGCTTGCCAGAGCCACCATGGGACTGGTCAACGTGAATCTTCCCATTGCCGAGGGCCGCCCAGTGCGCCTCAAACGCCTGGTTGAACTCCTTGTAGAGTTCGCGTGTCGGGTCATA
>JAFTAC010000674.1 GCA_017458805.1 Victivallales bacterium
ACCGCCTGGGCGTCCACGGCTGGTCGTTTGGTGGATTCATGACCATCTCGCTGATGACACACTACCCCGACGTCTTCAAGGTAGGCGTATCCGGAGGCCCGGTCATCGACTGGAAGTGGTACGAGGTGATGTACGGCGAGCGATACATGGACACGCCGCAGCAGAACCCCGAAGGCTACGAGCAGACAAGCTGCATCAATAAAGCCAAGAACCTGAAGGGCAAGCTGCAGATCATCATCGGCATGAACGACCCGACCTGCGTTCCCCAGCACTCCCTGCAGTTCCTCAACGCTTGCGCAGAGGCCGGCACACAGCCCGACTTCTTCGTCTATCCAGGCGAGGGCCACAACATGGCAGGCCATAAGAGCGTCCATCTGCACGAAAGGATTACACAATACTTTGAGGATTACCTGAAGCCCCTCCCTTAGTTCAAAATTCATAATACACAATTTATAATTCATAGTCATGCGAATCCTTCTTTTAGGCAGCGGCGGGCGCGAACATGCGCTGGCCTGGAAAATAAGCCAAAGTCCGAAATGTGAGAAGCTATACATCGCCCCTGGCAATGCCGGCACGGCGAGTGTGGGCGAGAACATCAACATAAAGGTCAACGACTTCGAGGGCATCAAGATGCTCGTCTTGAGGAACAGGATACAAATGGTCGTGGTAGGTCCGGAAGACCCCTTGGTGAACGGCATTTACGACTTCTTCAAGAGCGATGCCGAGCTGAGGGAGATCCCCGTCATCGGCCCAAGCAAGGCTGGAGCGATGCTGGAGGGCAGCAAGGACTTCGCGAAGGGCTTCATGCAGCGGCACGGCATCCCAACAGCCGCCTACCGCACTTTCACCGCAGCCACTGTGGAGGAAGGTTTCTCCTTCCTCGAATCCCTGCAGCCACCCTATGTCCTGAAGGCCGACGGCCTGTGCGCCGGCAAGGGCGTCCTCATCCTGCCCACGCTCGAGGAGGCGAAGAAGGAGCTCAAGGAGATGCTGGGCGGCATGTTCGGTGGCGCCAGCAGTCGTGTGGTCATCGAGGAGTTCCTGGACGGCATCGCGTGCAGCGTCTTCGTCCTGACCGACGGCAAAAGCTACAAGATACTGCCCGAAGCGAAGGACTACAAGCGCATCGGCGAGGGCGACACCGGCCTGAACACCGGCGGAATGGGTAGCGTGAGTCCTGTCCCCTTTGCCGACAAGGAATGGATGCAGAAGGTGGAGGACCGCATCATACGCCCGACGGTGGAAGGCCTCAAAGAGGAGGGGCTCGACTACAAAGGCTTCATCTTCTTCGGCCTCATCAACGCAAAGACAATGGTCGACGGGCAATGGTCGATGGAGCCCAAGGTCATCGAGTACAACGTACGCATGGGCGACCCCGAGACTGAGACCGTCATGCTTCGCCTCAAGAGCGACCTGGTGGACCTGCTCGAAGGCGTTGCCACCGGCACACTCTCAGAGCGGAAGGTTGAGTTCGACGAACGAGCAGCCGTCTGCATCATGCTGGTCAGCGGCGGCTACCCGGGCTCGTACGAGAAAGGCTTCGAAATCACGGGCGTTGACGACGTCTGGGGGAGCATCGTCTTCCATGCCGGAACAGCCATGAAGGACGGTCAGCTCGTCACCAACGGCGGGCGTGTGATAGCCGTCAGCAGTTATGGAAAAGACAAGGAGGAGGCCTTGCAGAAGAGCTTTGCCAACGCCAAGCTGATAGCGTTCGAGGGCAAGAATTTCCGCCGAGACATAGGAGCCGACCTGTAGGCTCTCCAGACCCCCCTAAGGGGCACTTGAAAACGCCGCGTGCGGGGATTGCCAACGCCGCACGCGGAAATGGTCATCGCCGCACGCGGAAATTGCAATCGCCGCAGGCGGCGTTTGACGACACCACACGCGCCTTGATAATCAACGACTTAGAAAAACCGAAATGGCCTTAGGCAACAGATTCCATAACAAAATAGCGGGAAGCGTCTTCACACTTCCCGTCTGTGCTGTGTTGGCTGTCGCCTTGTGGTGGTTGCCGCAGCGGGCCTTTACCAGTCCCCACGCTCTGGGACTGGCGCTCTGTCTGCTGACCACCTACATCGTCATGGAGACGAACGGCCGCCTGCACATCATCCGCATCCGCTCGCGCATGATGTCGTGCGTCTGGCTCATCCTGGCTGCAAGTCTCTCCTTCATGCATCCCCTGGCGGAGCCTATCGTGGCAGCCGCATTCCTCTGCGTGAGCTACCTTCTGCTCTTTCGATGCTATCAGAAGCACCGCCCTCAGAAGTACGTCTTCCACGCCTTCCTCATGCTCAGCCTCGGCAGCTTCGTCGCCCCCGTCATGCTGGCGATGGCCATTCCCTTCTTCCTCTACCTCGCCATCTTCTTGCGCACCCTGCCGGCAAAGGCGTTCTGGGCAGGCGTGCTCGGCCTCATCGTACCCTTTTGGTGCTATGCCGCCGGATGTTTCATAACAGGGAACATACAGGTTTTCGTGGCTCGGCTGGCCGAGATGGCTCAGTACGAAATGCCATCCGTGGAGGGCGTCATGTCGATGCCGCTCGCCGAACAAGTGTCCGCAGGCATCGTCGCCTTGCTCAGCCTCGTCAGCATCGTGCATTATCTCCGCACCAACTACGACGACATGATACGCGTGCGCATGATAC
>JAFTAC010000675.1 GCA_017458805.1 Victivallales bacterium
GGAAGTTGAAGACGTGTGTCACGTCGTCAACGTCCAGACCGCGTGCAGCCACGTCCGTGGCGACAAGGATGTCGATTTCGCCTCGGCGGAAGGCAGCCATGACGCGGGAGCGCTGCGCCTGTTCCATATCGCCGTGGAGGCAGTTCACGTTGTATCCGCGTCCCCCCAGCAGGATGTTCAGAGCATCCGTCTCTTCCTTGGTGCGGCAGAAAATCATCGCCTTTCCGATGTCCTGGGCGTCAATGAGGCGGACGATTGCGTCAATGCGCTCGCTGTCCTGGATGACAAAGAAGAGCTGCTCGATGTCGTTGTTGGTGCTTTCCGCGATGGAGGTGGTGATGTTGACGGGATCTTTAAGGATGGTTCCTGCCAGTTCGACGACGGGGCGGGGCATGGTCGCGGAGAAGAGCATGGTCTGGTGGAGGCCGCTGAAGGCCTCGAAGATGCGCTTCACATCGTCTAGGAAGCCCATGTCCAGCATTTCGTCGGCCTCGTCAACCACGATGTATTCGGGGTGGATGTCCTTGAAATGGCCTGATTCGATGAGGTCGATGAGGCGTCCAGGTGTGGCCACGAGTGCGTCAATGCCCATGGAGAGGAGCTTTTCCTGGCGTGAGTAAGCCTGTCCGCCTGTGAAGGCGGCGGTGTGGATGCCTGCGAAATGGCCAAGGCGGAAGAGTTCTGCGCTGACCTGGGCAGCCAGTTCTCGCGTGGGAACCAGCACCAGCAGACGCAGCCCTTTCTGGCCGACCATCTTGTTCATGAGGGGAAGGCCAAAGGCGGCGGTTTTACCAGTGCCCGTCAAGGCCTGCCCAATGACATCCTTTCCTTCCATCAGGGCAGGGATGGCCTTGATCTGGATGGGGGTCGGCTCCGTGAAGCCAGCCTCCTTGACACCTTGCATGATTGCGTCGCAAAAACCAAAGCTGTCAAAGGTAATCGTTTCTTCGTTGAGTTCTGTCATAATTTGTCCTGTTTTATACTTTTTAACTAACATATAATATAATATTAAAACAGCTTCTTGTAAAATGGATTGTCGGTTATAATGCGGAAAAACGATGCAGCCCACAGCGCTCAGCGTATATGAGTGCTTGACAATCACCGCAGTTTCGGCTATATTTAAAATAATGTTGCCAATAAAGAGTTGTCTGTTTTCTGTGGGGGGATGAAACTTCCTTATAGTGGATGGAGATTATTGTAAGCGTGTAAAAAGTGTGATGGCGAGGATGGTGGTTGGATTGTACCAGTAGCAGCCGTGTACGTCAGGGCTGATGATGCCTAGATTATATTGCTCGGGGAGAGGCGATTCAAAGATGGGTGAGGAAAGGGAATCATTGTCAGAGATGCCTACACCGCACATGCCAATCAATGGGCCGTTCATGCACAAATGGACAACAGGGTCGATGAGATTGTAGAAGTTCATCCACTTCTCGTGATTGAATAGAGGGAAGGATGTGGAGATGAACGGATCGCCATTGTCGTCAAATTGGTTTTCGCATGCAAGCGGGGACCCCATGGTTGCCCATAGGCCCACGTTGATGACGCCCGAGTTCAGTGCATCCTTGCTGAGGACGGTTCCCCAGCTGTGTCCGATGACATTGATGTTTGCATAGCCCTTGGCTTTCAGGGTGCCTAAACAGTATTCAAGGTTGCGTTGCGCTAGGTCGTGCTGATAGTAGTTCGGGATGAACATGGGGAGTATTCCACCGAATCCCGACCATCGGAACTGGAGGTAGTCCTGGTCTGGCGCGTAGCGTTGCAGTCGATTGACAAAGTCTGACGCATAACCAGGTTCGTGCTTCCAGACACCATGGACGATGACGGTGGCATTGGGGCTCTCCTTTTCTTCATTGAGGAATTCGAGTGACATTTGTTTGCTCAGGTATGCGGTATAGATTATTCCAATGGTCAGTTCCATAGAAATACCAGTGAATATGCCTATAGCAAGAGAAAGGTTCATGTTCATGGACATGGCCAGGATGGAGAAGGTACCCAGTGGGTCCACGCGGTTGACTGGGTCATTTCTGCAGTAGGCGTAGCGGTTGATTTCCTTGGGATAGTTCAGATTGGGTTCATATCTGTCTGCGGAGATGAAGATGCCCAGCTTGGGCATATAGAAGCGTGAGCGCAGATAGAGGAGGCCGCTGGCGGGGGAATAGAGTTCGCCACGATAGGCGGGGCCTGGTGTCGTTGTCTCATCTGGGAGCAGCGGCTGCCCCCAGGCTGTGTATTGCTGACACGTCCAGGAACCGTCTGGCGAGCCTATTCCGACAACGGACCCACCCTGGTCACAGATGCATGAGTGAAATATGCCGTCTTTGAAGTAGCCAGCCAAGCCGTTCTCCCAGACATTTGCCTGGCGATGGATGACATGACCATCGCTGTTCAACTCCTCTATTTCCATCAGCAGGGGAATCCCCTTGCCTTCAGGTGCATAATGGAAATATCGATGGCTGAAAAGAAGGCGGTTGGATGTTGGGGTTTCCTCCATGCACTGCTCACCACATAGAAGTCCTCTGGCATCATACTCGTAGGCTGTTGATAAGGTGTGAGCCTGTGAAGTCTCAACAGTTTCCAGAAGAAGCCCTTCGCAATCCCATTTGAAGCTCTGGGAGGAGATGAGGCGGTTATCCAAATCGTAGTTGCGGAGCTGGAGAAGGGAACCGTTGTCATCCCACATCAGGATGGTCGTGGCGTTGTCCTCCTCTATGCGGATTAGTCGTCCGTTTTCGTCGTAAAAACGACATTCGGGGGCATTGCGTGAAATGGAGCTGACTGTTTGGGATAGGTTTCCGTCTTTGTCATAAGAATAGTTTGTTGATTCTGTCTTTCCATTGCAGTGTCTGGTCTCCGAAGCCAGCCTGCCAAACTCATCATACGTGAACTCCTTTTGAATAGGCAGATTCAGGAGGTTTTCAGAGGAAGTATTCAGGCGTCCGCTACTGTCGCGTATGCAACTGAACCGATATAGCTCCCTGCAAGTTCTGTCGCTGAATGTTAGAGTGGAGAGATTTCCAGCAGTGTCATATCCGTATTGGCGGACCATTGAATCGGGGGAGGTGATGGAGTGGATTCGTCCGCATGAATCGTAGGTGGTGGTGAAATCAAGTTCCCGTGTCAGAATTCTACCAGCTGCCTTTGTGAAGGTGGTGACGCTTTGCGGATTATTCTTGCTTCTTGCGATGGAAAAGGAGGTGTTGTCTGTTGCGAAGGCCGACAGCCTGCCATCCAAGTCATACTGGTGATTGGCCGTGAAAAAACGGTTACTGAAGGAGGAGAGACGATGGCTGTCGTCATACAGGCAGGATATTTGGTTTGAGCGATTACCATGTTCCAGCGTTGCCGAAGCAAGTCTGCCTGTGGGAAAATAGCGGTAGTGATAGAGTTTTTCAGGGGCGTTTTCACCTGGCGGGGTGATGGCTTTATTGACAGGTTTGCCGTTGGTATCATAATCTAGTCTAATGCAGTTCCCTGCAAAGTCCGTATGTTCAAGCGGGAGCATGCCTGGGGTTTCATAACGGGTTGATGCGCTTTGTCCGAGAGGGAGCATGGTGGCAATGCGTCTGCCGAAACAATCGTTCGTGTATGCGATTTTTCGTCCAGAGGGCATCTGTATTGAGCTTAATGAGAGTACTGAGTCATATTCGTAAAGATAGGCAAGTGGCTCTGTGGCGGAAGATAGTGTCGCAGATTGCAGCTGGCCGTTGTCGCCGTACTCATAGCAGGTCGAACTGTTGTCTGGAGTGGTGCGTGAGAGCATTTTCCCATCGTTGCGGTAGGTGAAATGCCACTTGTTGCCCAAAGGGTCTGTGGTTTCGATTGGGCGTCCGCAGTTGTCGTATTCATAGGTGAGGACGGAGTTGTCTGGAAGGGTGATTTGGGTCGTTCTGCCAGCGGTGTTGTATTCAAAGAATATCTTGTTGCCAAAGTGGTCGGTGATGGACGATGGCTTGTTGGAC
>JAFTAC010000676.1 GCA_017458805.1 Victivallales bacterium
GATGGGAGTGCCAAGCTTCCCAAGGCGGTTTTCATCTACCGCCGCTGCCCGAGGAAGGATGCGACGGTTTGGTTTGACAATTTCAAGCTGATTAACGGCATGGCGAAGTTCAAGCCCATCGTCTATGTCCCCCCGAAAGGCCACCGCGCGCCGACGGACGAGGAAAAGGCGTTTGGCGCCCAGCTCTTCAGCCGCACGTGGATGGAGCACATCTTCCGCAACGTGAAACCGTTGCCGTCGGATGACGCCAATCCCGTACTGAAGGCGGCTGCCTGCCCTGGCGAGGCGGAGCCCGTCATGCTTTCCATCCACGCCCTGAAGGAGATCGCCAGCGCAAAGGTCACGGTGCCTGCACCTCTGAAGAGTGCCGATGGCGGTGAAATCGCGCCATCCGCATTTACCATCCAATATCTTGGCTATCTGAACAAACGCCCCACCTACCAGTCGCTCAGCTACTACAAGCAGATTCCGATGCTGCTTGAGAAACGCGATTTCATCGCCGTCAAGGCCAATGAATCGCAGTCCTTCTGGATTGATGTTGACGTGCCCGCAGACGCCAAACCAGGCCTCTACAAGGGCAGCGTGCTGTTGACGCTGGACGGACAGTCCAAGAGCATTCCCTACGAGCTGAAGGTGCGCTCCTTCGTGGCCCCCGAGGCGACGGACATGATGTTCGGCGAATACCTGACGGGCCCGCGCGGCCTTGTCAAGACTTTCACGGACAAGGTGGCGCAGTATGAACACGACATGGCGCTCATGCGCAAGCTCAACTTCACCTCCGTCGGTTTCTGCCATTCGTTCGACATCTCCAAGTGCGTTTACAAGGACGGAAAGGTCACCATCAACTTCGTTCCCGAAGAGATGTTCGTCGTCTTCATGGACCTCTATGTCAAGCACAAGTATCCGTGCCCCGTCATCCTTCTGGCGGACCCTGGCGACAAGTTCGCCCTGCGGATGGGCTTCACGGAGTTCTCGCCCGAATACAAGACCTGCTACCAGACCTTCTGGAAGGCGATGCAGGCGGAGTGCAAGGCACGCAACTGGCCCGAGCTGATTGTCCAGCCAGAGGACGAACCTGGCTGGCGCTCGTCGGAAATCCAGAAGCGCAACGTTCAGCTCCTGAAGTACCTGAAGGAGATACCAGGGATGCGCACCGAAGTGGATGGCCCTGGCGATTCCTACTTCTATACGCAGGCGGGCCCGTATTCTGACGTGTGGAACTTCAACGGCTGTGTCGCGGCTCCCGAGAAGATGGTGGAGCTGGCGACGGAGGGGCGTCTGGTCGCCCTCTACAACAACGACGTGGAGAGCTACCGCCCTGCCACCAGCCGCTATGTCGCGGGCTTCTTCATGGCGCGCTCCAAGGCGAATGGCGTCTTCAACTGGGCGATGCGCAGCTATGGTGGCAGTCCCTTCAATGACTTCGACACCCGTTATGGCGATACAACCAATTTCTATCCAGGCGACAGCACCCGTCCTGGCGGTCCTGGTATCGGCATGCTCTCCTTCCGCGAAGGCATTGACGACTTCCGCTACATCCGCTACCTCCAGACTCTCATCAAGCAGAAGCCTGGGAAGGAGGCCGACTATGCGCAGAAGGTCCTGGACGAGATTCTCGGCAGCATCCGCTACTTCACGCAGATCCGCAACGCTGGCGCATTCAAGACGCTGCCCATCGCCCCGAATGGCGACAACCAGGTGACGGGCGTCTTCAACCTGAAGACTGGCTGGTCGCTGGAGGACTACGACCGCGCGCGTGAAATCATCGCCACGCAGATTGAGAAACTGCTGGGCGTGAAGGATGCCGCGAAGGGGGCAATTGCCCCCGTGCTGAATCTCGCCGCCTCCACCAGCGCACCTGTTTACGCTGATGCAGAATCCTCTACACGCAACTCCTACAAAGTGGCTATCACACGCTGCAATAAAGCCCCTGTGATTGACGGCAAGCTGGATGACGACTGCTGGCAGACCGCTGGCCTCATGCAGGACTTCAGCATCAACATCGGCGGCAAGCCCAAGGCGAAGACAAAGGCGTGGATCGCCACCGACGGCGAGAAGCTCTATCTTGCCACGGAGGCCGAAGAGGAGTTCATGAGCCATATCACCGCCAATATCTCGGAGAAGAACGGCCCTGTCTATAACGACGACTGCGTGGAGTTCTTCTTTGACCCGAACCTGAAGATGCAGGGCTTCTACCAGCTCTCCGTGAATCCGATTGGCGCCATCTTCTGTGGCGGGACGCTGGGTGGCTGGAACCCCGATGTGAAGGTTGCTGCGCTGAAGGGCGCCGACCGCTGGTTCGTGGAGCTTTCCATGCCCCTGAAGGACCTGAAGCTGACTGGCAGCTCATTCGGTTTCAACGTCTGCCGCGAGCGCAGGCCGCTGGAGGTCTTCGAACTCTCCTGTTGGTCGCCGACTGGCGGCTCCTTCGGACAGCCTGCGCGCTTCGGTCTTGCCAGCATGGGCTCCACCTGGATTCGCAGTGTCAACATCGATACCGCCATCGTCGGCAAGGGCAGCATCAACGTCAGCGTCATCAACCCCAATGCCAACGATGACGAGCTGACCATCGAGACAGCCTGGAAGCTGTTGGACGGCAAGAAGGTACTGGCTGATGAGAAGGCCACGAAGAAGGCCGCCCCTGGCAAGAAGACCGCCGAGCTGACCTTCCCGACGCGCCTGGCGCAGGCGGGCGAGCTGGAGGTGATGGTCACCATCAAGAACGCCAAGGGAAGCCAGCTTGAGAAGCAGGTCGTGCGCCGCGAGGTCAAGTCGCCCGTGAGCATATTCGTCTCGTCGCCATTCGTCGGGGAGGATTGGAAGGCTTCCATGACGATTGACTACCTGCAGGACGCTGGCGAGAAGCTGGAACTCCAGATATGGACGATTTCCAATCCCAAGCAGGTCACCCGCCTCAAGACGGGCAGGAACTCCCGCTTCGACGTGACCCTCTACAAAGGCGCCTTCTCGCCACTGGACGGTCTCTGCGCCAAGCTGGTTGACCTGAAATCCAACCGCACCATCGGCACCACCGAAATCACGCTCTTCGCAAAATAAAACGAAAATGTGTGAGGTTTGATGACCACAAGGTTAATTAGAAGAGAAGCCCCGGAGCGGCAGCGCCCGTTAGGGCGCGACAATCGTAGCCCAATGCAAGCGCCCGTAAGGGCGCGCAGCATTGGGAGGAAGCCCCCCACGACTTCGCGCCCGTAGGGCGCAACAAGGACATTCTTCTGGTTCTTTGCCATCATCACAATCCGCACAATCCACTATACACTATACGATAGGAGACACATCATGGCTCATCATTTGAGATTCCGCCAGATTCACCTGGATTTCCATACCTCTGGGAACATTCCTGGCATCGGTCTTGGCTTCGACAAGGAGGAGTGGATACGCACCCTCAAGGACGCTCACGTCAACTCCATAACTCTGTTTGCCAAGTGCCATCACGGCTGGCACTACCATGACACGAAGGTCGGCAGGATGCACCCGTCGCTGGGATTTGACCTGTTACGCGCCCAGTTCGACGCCTGCAAGGAGGCGGACATCAACGCCCCAATCTACATTTCAGCAGGCTATGACGACGTCACCATGATGGAGCATCCAGGCTGGAAGAACATCTTTGTGAATCCCAAAACGATGGAGGTCACCATCCCCAGCAACCTGAAGGCGGGTTTTCACCGCGCCTGCTTCAACTCCCCGTACCTGGAGCATCTGGTCGCTGAAATCAAGGAGGTCCTCCAGCAGTTCCCCAACTGCAACGGAATCTTCCTGGACATTATCAAGCAGCCCGTTTGCGCATGCGAGCACTGCATGAAGGTGATGCGCGAAAACGGCCTTGACCCCACCCGCTACGAGGACCTGGTCATCTGCCAGCAGATGGCTCAGGAGCGCTATTTCAAGCTGACCACCAAGGCCGTGATGGACTTCGACCCCGAGATGCCGATTTTCCACAACGCGGGCCATGTGAAGCCAGGGAACCGCGCCCTTTTGAACGAGTACTTCTCCCATCTGGAGATTGAGTCCCTGCCGACAGGTGGCTGGGGCTACGACCACTATCCTCTGGCCGCGAAGTATGCGCAGACGGTCGGCATGGACCATCTGGGCATGACGGGCAAGTTCCACACGACCTGGGGAGAGTTCGGCGGCTACAAGCACCCGAACGCCCTGCGCTATGAGTGCGCCGCCATGCTGGCGTATGGCTCGAAGTGCAGCATCGGCGACCAGTTGCATCCCAGCGGGAAGCTGGACTCCTCCACCTACCGCATCATCGGCAAGGCCTATTCGGAGGTTGAGGCGAAGGAAGCGTGGTGCGACCGCGTCAACAGCATCGCCGACATCGCCATCCTCCCGAGGCAGGCGATTGAAAAGGACACCAACCGCGACGAACCAGGCGACGTGGGGGCAGGACGCCTTCTCCTCGAAGGCCACTTCCTCTTCGACATCATCGACCTGGACGTGGATTTCGCCAAGTACCGCCTGTTGGTTCTGCCCGATGCAGTGCCTATCGACGCCAAGCTCAAGAAGCGCCTGGACGCATATCTGGCGAAGGGAGGCAGGCTCCTGCTGACGGGTACCAGCGGACTGGACGCCAACGGCCAGCCCCTCTTCGAACTGGGCGCCAAGTTCGAGGGACTCAGCCCCTTCTCGCCCGACTATCTACTGCCAATTGAAAAGCTCCAGCCCCCCGATGTGGATTCCCCGATGGTCATGTACCTGCCGGGCCAGCGCATGAAGGTGACCAAGGGCACGAGCCTGGGCGTGACCTATGACTCCTACTTCAACCGCACGGACCACTACCACTTCTGCTCGCACCAGCAGACCCCCTATCCGACCGATGCATCGGGCTTTGATTCGGGCGTGCAGTTCGGCAACATCGTCTATCTTGTGCACCCCATGTTCGCCATCTACCGTGGGTGGGGCTGCGTGCCAGTGGCGCAGTACCTCCGCAAGGTGGTGAGCCTAGCGCTGGGCGAACAGCCACGCCTGATCTGCAACCTGCCGTCCGCCGCGCGTGTAACGATGATGGACCAGCCCTCCAAGAAGCGCAGCATCGTGCATCTGCTCTATGCGGGCGTGGTGGCGCGTGGCGGGGCCACAAACGTCAATGGCGTGCCTGTGCGCGGGAACGGTATGGTGATTGAGGAACTGTTGCCGCTGCATGGCACCCGTGTCAAGGTCAAGCCCCTCAAGGAGGTGCGCAAGGCCACCTTGGAACCCCAGGGCATCCCCATGCTCTTCGAGCGCGAGGACGACGGCTACATCTCCGTCCTCGTCGATAGCTTCACCTGCCACCAGATGGTCGTACTGCACTATTGATATGAGCCGCGTTAGC
>JAFTAC010000677.1 GCA_017458805.1 Victivallales bacterium
CGCCCCGATTTGGATGGCTTCCCCGCGCCCTGCGGCGCGGGGAAGCCACCTGCGGCCTTTTTATTTCCAGGTGGAGATCTCCTCCACGGCCAGCTTGGGGACGTGGAGGCGGTTGCTGTCATCCAGATAGTAGGCGACCTTGTCAACGGAGTGGACATCCTCCGAGCAGGGGGATTCCGCAGGGTAGCCGACGGAGACAACGAACATCACCTCGCGACCTTCTGGCACCTGGAGGATCTGCTTCATCGCAGCCTTGTCGATGGAGGCGATCCAGCAGCATCCAAGCCCCTTGGACCAGGCGGCCAGCTGCATGCTTTGGATGGCTGCTCCAGCGTCGGCGGCCACGATGCTGTTGGCGTTTTCGGGGATGGTGACAGCGATGAACGCGGCTGGTCCCGTCACGCCTGAAACTGGCGTGCGGCGTGGCTTGACAAGCCCAGCCCAGGCAGTCTTCGCAAGCATTTCCTGCACGGTGGATGGCGTGGTGACCACGACAAAGCGCAGACGCTGGAGATTCGAGGCGCACGAGGTCTGTCGCGCCGCGTCAATCATAAAGCGCAGATCCTCCTTGGGGACTGGCTTCTGCTGATAGAGGCGGATGGTCCGTCTTTTCAATAATGCTTCTTCAATAATCATCAATAGGACTCCTATTTTGCCTTTGCTGCCGATTTGCCGAACTTGGAAGCGGGGGTGGCGCGTGAGAAGGCCCAGCTGCGGATGGCCTTGATCTGCTGCTCCATCGTGTCGGAGAGCGGGACGATGCGCCCCATGACAGCGGAGAGGTCGCGCTGGGTGAACATGCGGTTTTCATAAAAAGCTTCCGTGCGGGCGGATATGATGGCCTGTTCGATTTCAGCGCCATTCCAGCCTTCTGTCATAATCTGTAGCATCTTGAAGTCGAAGTCGTCGGGGTTGGCGCCGTTCTTCTTCAGGTGGATTTTCATGATTTCGATGCGTTCTGGGCCAGAAGGCAGGTCGCAGAAGAACACCTCGTCGAAGCGTCCTTTGCGAAGCACTTCTGCGGGCAGCGCCTGAATCTTGTTCGCCGTGGCGGCGATGAAGACCAGCGGCGGCTTCTCCTGCATCCAGGTTAGGAATGAGGAGAAGATGTGCGAGGCGATGCGCTGTCCTGAATCGTCCAGGCCAAGGGCGTTTTCGATTTCGTCAATCCATAGCACGGCGGGGGAGACGGCCTCGATGGTCTGGAGAGCCCTGTGGAACGCCTCTTCGGGCGAGCCGTACATGCCCGAGAAGACCAGGTTCATGTCCAGGCGGAACATCGGGATGTTCCATAGCGCGGAGATTGTTTTAACTGCCAGACTTTTACCGCATCCACTGACGCCCATCATTAAAAGTCCTTTCGGGATAGGTACGCCCGCCTCCAGCGCCTCACGCGTGAACATGTGCGAGCGTTTCTGGAGCCACTCCTTCAGGTTGCCCAGGCCGCCCAGGCTCTCGATGTCCCATCGTGGCGGCGAGAACTCCAGGAAGCCCGACTTCTTGACAACGCTCTTTTTCTCTGCGAAAATCTCGTCCAGCAGCTGGTCCTTGGTGGCGTTCGGGATGCGGCATGCGCGGTGAAGCACGTATGCTATCTCGTTCTCCGTCAAGCCCTTTAGGGCCAGCGTCACCTCGTGGATGGCATCCTCGGGGATGCTGTAGTCGGAGTTGCTCTGGGAGATGTTGTGCAGCTGGACGGCGATTTCGCCGTCATCGGGCGTGGAGATTTCCAGCGTGTGGATCTCCTTCTTCAGGGCTTCGGGGATGTTGAACTCGGGGCTGATGATGAAGACGACGCGGTTTTCGTGCGCCTGTCCGTCCTCATAGACCTCGCGGAGGGCGCGAATCACGCGCGGATCGCCGAAATGGGCTGGGAGGTCCTTGAAGGCGTAGATGCCGTCCGCGCCGCTTTCCAGAATGGACATCAGGGCGGTCACGGGATCCTGCGTCTCCGCGCCAGCGCCGTCCAACCCCCGCACGCAGGACCATGTGCGCAAGGGGAGTCCGAACTCCTCGGCGAGCTTCGCCAGCGTGCGCATGACGCGCGCCTCCTCGGGGCTGAAAACATAGACCAGCGGGCTGCGTCCGATGAACGCGCCCTTCAATTGCTTGTAGATGCGTGATTCTTCCATGGTGTTTTAAAAGCCTGTTATTTTGACTAGTTGTTGCTACCCAAGTGCCAGCGTGGTCTCCGCCCAGTTGTCAATACGACCTTTTTTTGAGTTGAAGTTGACCCCGACCATCACAATCGGCAACTCCCCGCCCTGAAACTTCTCATAATACTGGCGGTCGATAATCTGACCGAGGCCCTCCTCCGCCGTCCTGTCCAGCTTGAACTCAAACACATACACCTTCTTCTCCGTCCTGACGTATGCGTCGATGCGCCCTTCGTTCGTGCAGGATTCCGCCTCGATGCTCGCCCCAATCAGCTTGAAGACGCTGAAGAAAATGGTTTGGTAGTATTTTTCAAATGGCAGATGGATGCCATAGGGAATGCAGGCCAAAAACGACTGGAAAAGCGTCATAAAACCATTCAAATCATCATTTCGAATGGCGGTGCGCAATCTTCTGGCCATATTCCAGGCGGCATCGCCTTTCTCGTCAGCCGCAAACGCCTCGATGAGCCGGCGGCTAAAGGTGCTTTGCACCTCGCGGTCGGGGAAGCCAAGGCGATATTCCATGCCGTCCTCGTCCTCACGGGTCTCCGTGATGGTCAGGTAGCCAGTCTGCCACAGCAGTCCCGTTATGTCCAGCCGTTCCAGCTCGTATGCGGAGAAAACGCTTTTGTCGTACCAGTCGGAAAGGGCTGCCTCGTAGTCATAGCCACTTTCACGGGAGAGCTTCACGAGGAAGCTCGGGGTTCCAGTGTCATCCCAGTAGTTGTCAAACACATAGTTGTTTGCAAAGAACTTTGACAGTGAGACAGGGTTGCAGACATGCGTTTCGGCTGCCGAGAAGCGGTAGCCGTCGTACCATTTCAGAATATCGGCAACCATTTGCTCCTCTGTCTTGCCTTTTGCCTTGGCGGCCAGCGGGATGCGATCTGCGAAATACTTGCGAATCTCTGCCTCTGTAAAGCCAAGCATCCCCGCATAGTCGGTGTTCAGCGTGATGTCGGTCAGATTGTTCAAATCAGAGAAAAGGGAAACGTGCGCGAACTTGCTCACGCCCGTGATGAAGGCAAAGCGGATAAAGCCCTCGTATGTTTTGACGACGCTGTAGAATCCCTTGAGCAGGGACAGAATCTCCTGTACATGCGGATTGTCAATGTTGCCAAGAATGGGCTTGTCATACTCGTCCACCAGAATGACCACCTGACCGCCTAGCTTTAGAATCAGCTCAATGAACTGTTCCTGCGGTGTGGGGCCATTAAGTGTCAGTTTATGCGCGGCGGCACATTCCGCAAGGCGACATTCCAGAAAAATGCCAAGCTCTTCCACCGTCGAAGCCATGCAGGACCCGAAGTCCAAGTGAATGACGGGATATGCCTTCCAGTCGTACTCTTCTGCATCAATCGCCAATCCCTTGAAGAGTTCACGCCTTCCCTGACAGAGGGCCTTCAGCGTCGAGACCAGCAGCGACTTCCCGAAGCGCCGAGGACGCGCGAGGAAAAACTCCCCTTTCTCGGGACACACCAGTTTCCAGACATACGAGGTCTTGTCAACGTAAAGGAAATCCTTCTCGATGATTGTCGGAAAATTATATGTGCTTGTATCGATGTGTTTCATGCGTCACCCGCTTGCAGGCTGAAAACGACGGCTGTCTTCCCTTTAATATATAGGGTTTGTCCCGTTTGGCAAATCCTTTGCCGATGCAAAACCCCTTTCCTACAACCATCAGAAGACATGTTGCTGCTTGGCTAGCACAATACCAACAAAAAAAGCCCTTGCGAATAACCATCGCAAGGGCTTTTGTGATGCAATATTGACTTGAGTTACAACAAAGAGCTTTCTTGAAGACCTACCCTAGAGATTCTAAGCCCTAGAAGACCTAGCAGGCATAGAGGACCAAGGCCCGTCGTCGAGAAACATGCCCAACTCCAAGTGGTATGCAACGCCGCAAAAAGGGGGTGGCGACGGCGGCTCGCCGTCGTCATGCCCCACCACTGGGCAGTGCAATGCAACAGATAGGGTGTTGCGACGGCCTTAGCGAAGCGTACCTCGCCGTCGAAAAAAAGCGCCCACTCCCCAGCGCCCATGCAATGCGACAGATAGGGTGTGGCGACGACGTCCCGTCGTCGGATAATGCGCCCACTCCCCAGCGCCCATGCAAGGCGACAGATTCGAAAACCGCGCCCACTCCCCAGCGCCC
>JAFTAC010000678.1 GCA_017458805.1 Victivallales bacterium
CCATCAGGATACTCGCAGTCACGCCAGGCACATCCACGCGGACGAGGCCTCCAACATAGGGCTGACCGTCAAGACACTGGAAGACGATGACGAACTGCAGGATATCGTCCTGTCCATCCATCACGCATATATGAGTACATTCTGGGGCACTCCGACCATAAAAATAATCGAAAGCGACAATGGTCACACTATGGCAATTAAGCTTAAATAATAGCCATTTTGCCACTACAAGAATCAAAACGAGGATTTATTTATCTTATCCAGCCGAATTGTTGCAATCTGTCATACGAGAGTTTAATCTGCGCCTCGCTGAACTGGCGTTTGTGTTCGTTCCACCGATGGATGAACTGGACAATTCCAGGCAAATCCTTGACATTCTCCTTGCATACAGTCCAATGCACGGTCGCCAGAAGTTCCATCCCGCCTGGGGATTCGAAGCCGTCAATCAACTCAAACACCCGCTGCATAAACATTGCAATTTGCGGCTTTTCAGCCAGAACCTGATTGGCCTCGGGAAGGACTCCCGGCACGATGGCAAGAGGTTTCTGCGGGGCATCTCCGCCATCTTTATACCCCGTGATGAAATAACCTTCAACTCTGTTCAAGACCTGGCCTAGATTCTTGGCGTATGGACCATAGAAGTGCTTGACGTAGTTCAACTTCAAATCCATACCAGCCTCCTGTAGGAAATACATCAGCTTGTGGACTTCCAAAAGGCTAATAAACGGATCCATTAGCCCATCCAGGTAACGCTGCATCAAAGACACCAATGCAGCCCTACAAATAGTCATCTTGGGAGGTTCGCTCGCTGGCAAAGGCTGAATATCCGCCTGGGGACCATAGACACGAAAAACCACATTCTCGACAGGTTTCAATGATGCCTCCAGCAGTGGACGCACGACATCCCACGCAAGGCCACCGTTTCCGCAGCCAAGCGGGGGAATCGCAACCGATTTCACTTGATATTCCGCTATGACACGGATAAAATCCGTCAAGCCAGCCACGATGTCTGTTATGCTGCTGTTTTGCCTCCAGTGCCTTTTCGTGGGGAAATTGATGATTATCCGAGGATTACCAATGCAATTGGTTTCATACACAAACATCTTGCCAGGCACCACCTGACCAGTCTTGCAGGCTTTTGCGTATGCCTTGAAGTTTTCCGGATAGAGTCTTTTGCACTGGAGGGCTATGCCACGCCCCATAATGCCGACACAGTTCACCGTATTGACAATTGCTTCCGCATCGTCTTCAAATATATTGCCTGTCTTGTATTCCAACATGTCCGTCTCCTTCAGTAGTACCAATCCCGTCGAACCATTATCTGCGGCCGATGCGCACTTGCTGACAACATATTGCCCACGCAATCAGCCTGAGCATCTGAATAAACGCCGATTTCAAAGACAAGTTCCCATGGGAAACACCTTTCCATCAGGAACTCCGCTTGTTTTCGTTCCCGGCAACCAATCCATTGTGTGCTTTCAACTGCTTGCCAATCAATCTCATCCAAATCATCCAAAGAAGAGAAGTCATCAAAATACAAGGAACCTGCATTGGAAGAGGTAAAAGCCCAGCGAAGATTATTTGAATTGGCCCATTGTGCTGTTTGTTGCAAATCTGCCACTAAATGCACAATGCTCTCTTGTCCTCCCTTGTAATCAAGTTCTTCGTGGTTTTGTCTAGAGATCACATAGAGCATCACCGAACGCGGGCAAAAGTAAAATGGGACACACATTCCAACTGTTAATTCTGGCTGACTTCGGAGGGCATTGTGCAATCGCCTATCCTTGATCTTCTGCATCCCGATTGTGGAACCAGGGATGTTGCTGTCACGAATCTGCGCATCGCTGTAAAGCCATCCTCTTGTCACAATGGAGGGAATCCTGTCAATGTGGACAATATGGTAAATTGAGATTTGGGATGGGACCGGCGTGCTCATATATTCTCCTTGTTAATTAATTTACTGCCCAAAAAGTCAAAAAGCAAACGTGTCATCGGATATTATTTAGCCAGTTGATGTCCCCTGGAAATAGACTGAACGGACTGAACGGACATTGATTTTGCCTATCACCCATTAGGAAATTACCTCCTATTAATAGTACGTATTAATAACGCGCACGCGCCTACCCGCGCGCGAGAGGGCTGTACATATTCCCCTCCCCTCAATAATGCTTGCTCCATGCGCGTCGTGCGCGCGTTTGATAATACGTAATAGTAATATTTTTCTGGCTCCAGCGTATATAAAACGGGCATTTCTTCCCCAGAAGCCGTCCATCACCCAGGCTTTGGACCCCCATCGCCCCCAAAAAATCACAAGGTACTACCGAAACCGCCCACCGAATCGATTACCCGCGCAAAAGGCAAAAAATAGGTTACAGTTTCTTTATTTCACAGGAGGCCAGATGAAAACCGAACACGAGAAAGAACAGCTTCTGCTAGATCTGGGAATGGATGTGGGAAGGGAAATGAGCGCCTATGACAGGCACCGGGCCAGGATGGCCAGGCAATCCATCGAGAGTTCCATCGAAGGCCGTGACATTGGCAGCATACCGGATGTAATGGATCCCAAACGGCGCGAGAAATGCCGCACCGACTTCATGCTATTCTGCAAGACCTATTTTCCACGGGTGTTCTATCTCCCCTGGGGACCGCCGCAGATTGAAACGGCGAAACGCATCGAGGCCGCAGCCCTGGAAGGCGGCAACTTTGCAATCGCGATGCCTCGTGGAACAGGCAAGTCCACCTTGTCGGAATGCGCGGCAATCTGGGCGATTGTCTATGGTTACAGGCGCTATGTGGTCGTGATATGCGCCACTGACACGGCAACCAGGGAAGTGCTGAACTCCATCAAGGGAACCTTCGAGAGCAACGAGGCAATTATGGAGGATTTTCCCGAGATATGCTACCCCGTGGAAAAACTGGAGGGGATCACGAACCGCTGCAAAGGCCAGCTCTGCAACGGGAACCGCACACACATAGAATGGAACGATGTGAAGCTGGTGCTGCCAAGCATTGAGGGCGCCCCGTCTTCCGGCTCGGTCATCAACAGCAGCACCATCACGGGACGCCTCCGAGGAATGAAGCACAAGACGCCCTCGGGCGAAATCATACGCCCCGACTTTGTCATCATCGACGACCCCCAGACACACGAATCCGCAAAATCGGCAGCGCAGACCGCCGACCGTCTCCGCATCATACAGAGCGACATCCTGGGTATGGCGGGGCCAGGCAGGAAAATCACGGCAATCATGCCGTGCACTGTTATCTATCCGGACGATGTGGCCGACCAGCTTCTTGACCGGGAGAAGTCCCCCGATTGGAATGGGCGGCGCATTGGGCTGTTGGAAGGTTGGCCGAAGAACTTCGTCCTCTGGCAGCGATATTGGGAAATCAGGTCCAACAGCCAGCGTAATGACAAAGGCACGACAGCCGCCACGGAGTTCTACATCGCACATCGCGAGGAGATGGACGAGGGATGCAAGGCGACCTGGCCAGACCGCTACGAACAGGACGAGGCATCCGCGATCCAGTTCGCGATGAACCTCTTCTTCAAGGACAAACAGACATTCCTTGCCGAATACCAGAACGAGCCGCTGGGATATGAACTGGGAGATGGCGAGCAGCTTACAACGCAGTCCATTATGAAGCTGCTGAACAACCGGCACAAAGGCGACATCCCGGCAGCCGCCACACGCCTGACCATGTTTGTGGACGTGCAGAAAAACCTGTTGTATTATACAATCATGGCTTTCGCGGACGACTTCACCTGCTGGCTGATTGACTACAACGCCTTTCCCGAACAGCCGCTGGGGATTTTCTCAACCAAGGACGCCCATCCGACCTACCGCGACCTATACCAGGGCACGGGACAGGAAGGCGCCTTGACCGCAGCCCTAGGAGAGTTCCTCATCCCTATGCTCCACCGCACATTCCAGCGGGAGGACGGCATGGAGATGACAATCGACCGATGCCTCATTGACTCAGGATGGGGGGAAACCACGGATGCAATCTACAATTTCGTCCGGGAAAGCCGTCTTTCGGCCGTCCTGCTGCCATCCAAAGGCGTAAGCGTGAATGCCACGGTGCGCCCCATCAGCGAGTATCCCCGCAAACTGGGCGAGATCATCTCCCCATACGAGTGGACAATCGGCCCTGTCAAAAGCAAGCGCCACGTGCGCCTGATGCGCTACGATGCAAACTACTGGAAGAATTTTCTTCGCAACCGCGTATTCTCCTCACGCGGGGAATCGGGCGCATTCTCCATAGACGGATTGGAGATCGATGACCGGTTCCGGATGCTCTGCGACCATCTTACCAGCGAATACAGTGTGGCCGAAACCGCGAAAGGCCGCCGTTGCGACATCTGGAAGCTCTATCCCAACCGCGAAAACCACTGGCTGGACTGTGTTGTCGGTTGTATGGTGGCCGCCTCCGAGCGTGGCTGCCAGCTCCTGATCGCACCGCCCACCGCCACGGGTAAGGAGGCAAAGCCAGCACCTCCAGCACCCAAAAGAGCATTGCCTAGCTCCTACAGCGTCAGCAAATCGTATTCCGTGGCAGCCTATTAGACGGAAAGGACCAGGCCCAAAATATATATACGAAACCTCGAAAAAAGCAAATTCCTCCTGCGTATATATGGCAAAACAAAGAAAATCGTGCCGATACCGGAGAGAATATGCCAGAGCAGCTCACAAAAGAACAGGCGGAACAGAAAATCCTTGAGAATGCGGCAAACCCCGTAGCCAGCTATGCGGTGGATGGCGAGCAGACCACTATGAAGGACCCCGCAAAGCAGTTGGATGCGCTGGACCGCCTCTCGCAACGCCGCGCTGCTCGCAATCCCCTTGGCGCAATCCTGGCAGTCAGATTCCCGTCAGGCATAGGAGAACGTTGAGATGTTTTTCAAACGACTCCTCAACGCCATATTCCCCCGCAAAAGCGTCATCGCACGCTTCAATGCGGCGAGCCGAAGCCCCGACAGCATGCGCAACTTCCAGGGTTCCGACTTCCTTTCGGCGGATGCGGCCATGTCCCGCAGCGTCCGCCAACTCATCGCCAGCCGTGCCCGCAACGAATTTGTCAATAATTCTTACGCGAACGGCATTATTATGACCCTGGCTGACGACACCATCGGACGAGGTCCGTGCCTCCAGCTGGAGCACGACGGTCCCCCCGAACCGCGCCACGACGAGGCACTCACCAGACGCGAACGCCGATTCCACAAATGGGCCAGAGACGTCAAGCTCAACGACCTGCTCCGCTGTGCCAGAATCGCCAAAGCGGTGGATGGCGAGACCTTCATTCGCCTTCAGACCAACCCCAACGCCCCCCGCGAAGTAAAGCTGGAACCCCGTCTGTACGAGAGTGAATACGTGGAATCATCCACCCTCGCCGAAACGCCATTGGAATATCACGCATCAGGCGAGCCCATGGAAATTGACGGCATATTCTACGACCAATACGGAAACCCCATCCGATACCACTTCTGGCGCATCCATCCGGGTTCTCCCTTGGGAGGTGCCCCCTTCGCCTACACCACCGAGGATGCGAAGTTCGTCATCCACTACGGCAACTTCTACCGCGCCGGCCAGCATCGCGGTATCTCCGAAATGGCTCCCGCGCTGAACATCTTCAACGATCTTCGCCGCTATAGCACAGCCGTTGTTCTCGCGGCCGAAGTCGCAGCGAGGCTGAGTTTCATTGTCTCCAACGACTTGCCGGCCGAAATGATGGAGGGGACAGTGGAGGTGGACGAAAACGGACGCATCTCCCAGACGGCACTGGACATGCGTGGACCGATTGCCCTGAACAGCGGCGAGTTCAACGGCCTGGTGTTGCCCGCAGGATACAAGACCTCCCAGATGAAGGCCGAGCAGCCTACCCAGCAGTACGTATCCTTTAAGGACGCGAAAATCGCCGAAGCCGCACGTGTCTTTTCCATGCCATTCAATGTCGCGGCAGGAAATTCATCCTCGTACAACTATGCATCAGGACGCCTGGATCACCAGGTGTACCACAAGAAACTGCTTATCGAGAGAGATGAAATCGCGTCCGTCATTCTCGACCGCATATTCGAGACTTGGCAGGCTTTCGACAGTGCGGCGCATCCCGCCGACTATGTCTTCCCAGAAGAGGGGCACTATTGGATGTGGGACGGGTTCGAGCATGTCGATCCCGTCAAGGAAGCCAGTGCTCAGGCCATGCGCCTTGCAAACGGAGTGACCACTTTGGCGGAGGAATGCGCCCGTGAAGGGCGCGACTACCAGACAATCCTCCGGCAACGGGCGCGTGAGATACAAGACTGCCAGGACAAGGGGCTTCCTCCTATGCCCTGGATGAATGTGGAACAGCCAGTGGTACTATCCGACAAGGAGGAATGATGACGGCAATTCAGATAATGTGGGCGGTGATCGGAGCGCAGTGGGTCGCCATGATGGGCTTCTGCGGGTGGACAGTCTCCCAAATCAAGGAAGTGGAAAGGCAGCTCGCCGAACAGGACAGGGACAAGTCTGTCAAACTTGCCTCCATTGAAACGCAGTTGGTCAATATCAATGCGACGCTGATGGAACTCAAGAAAGACCTGAAAGAGATGAGATAGATATGAGCTGGCAATCACAATTGAAGGAGACCGCGAGGCAACTTGGCCTGGAAGGCGCCGACCTTGTGGAGAAATGCACGAAACGGGAACTTGCCGAAATCTGCAATGGTATTGGCCCCTTCTGGTTCCCCAAAAGGCTGCGCGACATCATCAGCAGATTCAACCCGACCCTGCGCATCGCCGCCGACCTGCATGATCTGATGTACTACTTCGCGGACGGCTCAGACGAGCAGTTCAGCAAGGCGAACAAGGCCTTCGCCGCCAACGGCACCATTCTGGCGAGGCACGCCTATCCCTGGTACGACCCACGCCGGTATGTTGTCATCTTCAGAGCGTACAGGTTCGCGGCGATTTGCCAGAAACTCGGATACCTTGCATACGTGAATGCCATCAATGACAGACTCGCCAAAAAATAGACAGACCAGAAGGAGACCCAAAAGATGCCTGAGAAAACCATCATCGCAAACGCTGCCATCTTCGCATCGGACGCAGAAGCACTGAAGCACGTGTCGGGCACCGCCTACTCGGGCGGTCCCATCTCGCAGTGGTGGTCCGAACACCCCATCTACCTTTCCCTGGAAGGGCTCGCCATCCGTCCCCAGATCCCCCTGCTTTACGACCACACCAACTCGCCGAACTTCCGTCTGGGCGTGGTGAATGCCAGCATCCAAGGCAACGCGCTCGCCATCGAGGGCGGCATCGACCCCGATGCCCCTCAGGCGCAGGTCATCATCGCCTCGGGGGTGAAAATCCCCTGGCAGCTCTCCATCGGCTCCACCTGCGAGGAGTTCAAGGAGCTGAAAGCCGGTGAGACCGAGACCGTCAACGGTGTCGAGGTCGCAGGTCCAGCGGTCCTCGTGATCAGGGCAACTCTCCACGAAGTATCCATTGTCGCTGTTGGCGCAGATGCGCAAACGCATTTAGATATAGCAGCTTCCCTCAGCCTAACCAAGACCCCACCCCAAACAGGAGCAACTCCAATGCCTGAAAACACCCCCCAAGCGACGCCTGACCAGATTCAGACAGCCATCAACGCAGACCGCGAGCGCGCAGCGAACGTCCGTTCCATCTGCGCCAAGTACCCCGAAATCCTGGCGAAGGCCACCGCCGAAAACTGGGACGAGAACCGCGCCCGCCAGGAAGTCCTGGCACACCTGGAAAGCACCATGAGCAACACCGCTCCCCAAGTCATCACCTCCAAGCAGCCTGCAGTGAACACTGCCATCCTCCAGGCTGCGGCCATGCAGTCTATGGGCTGCCCCGAGGACTCCATCACTGCAGTCGCCTCCCAGCAGGCGCTGGAAGCCGCCGACAAACTCTACCACGGACACCTCGGCCTCCAGGACCTTCTCATCGAGGCAGCCCTGGCAAACGGCGCGCAGCTGCGCACGCATTCCCTCAACAACGGCAACTGGACCGATGTCGTGGAGGCCGCAATCCACGCCAGCGGCACCACCACCGTCTCCCTCGGCGGGTTGCTCGGCGGAATCATCAACCGCGAACTGCTTGACGGCTACAACGCCATCGACAGCACCTGGAAGGAGATTGCCCGCGTCCGTCCATGCAAGGACTTCCGCGAAATGGTCTCCTACCGCCTGGTTTCCGAGGGCGGTTTCCAGAAGGTCGCCCCGAACGGCGAACTCCAGCACGGCGCCCTCTCCGAAACGGAGTTCCGCAACAAGGCCGACACCTACGGCAAACTCGTCGGACTCACCCGTCAGGACATCATTAACGACGACCTGGGTGCCCTCAAGGACCTGCCCAACCAACTGGGCATCGACGCCGCCCTCACGCTGAACGAAGTCTTCTGGCGTGAGTTTATGGACAATTCAGGCTTCTTCAAGAACGACAACAAGAACCTGCTGTCGG
>JAFTAC010000679.1 GCA_017458805.1 Victivallales bacterium
ACCAGAGAAACCGTAAAAGCCCAGACGCAGGAGCGTCTGGGCACATCACGCCAGGGCCTGGAGGCCCTGGCTACCCACCACCATGAGCACACTAACATTTTACAAAAAGCACATCCAGGGGCATGCGATTGGCGCACCCTCACGTTTTCCTGGCATTGCCCTGCCCATCAAATACAGCGTCGCGACCGAACTGGACGAAGACGATGGCCTCTTCATCAACTACGGCATCAGCAACGATTCGCTGCCCTACACGATGAACGACAACTACGATGGTCCGCTTGAGGAATTGGAGTTCGATGCAGCCGTGCTGGAGAATAGCCATATACGCGCCGAGGTGGTCATTTCCCTGGGCGGACGCCTCTGGTCCATCTACGACAAGGACAGCAAACGTGACCTCATCGTTGACAACCACCAGTTCCGCCCTGGCAACCTTGCCATTCGCAACGCCTGGTTTGCAGGCGGCATCGAATACAACATCGGGCGGCGCGGGCACGATGCGCAGACCTGCAACACGCGCTTTGCGGCGGAGACAGCCGATGACGACGGTACGCCTGTCCTCCGCATCTACGAGTTCAGCCGCGATGCTCTGACCCCGTTCCAGATTGACTTTTTCCTGCCCGACGATTCCAAGTTCCTGTATGCGCGGGTCCGTATCACGAACCCCACCGACCAGGTCATGCCGATGTACTGGTGGAGCAATATCGCGGTGGAGGAGCGCGAAGGCTGCCGTGTCATCGTCCCCACGTATGAGACATACGCGAACGCCTATATGAACGGTCATCATGCACTCTCGAAAATCAAGCTGCCCGATGGCGATGGCTACGACGGCACCTATCCCACCAACCACAAGAAGGCTTTGGACTACTTCTTCAAGATACCAGAAGCCCAGCGCAAGTTTGAGACGGTCATCTACCCTGACGGCAAGGGCTTTGCCTTCTGCTCCACGGCGCGTCTCCGTGGGCGCAAGCTCTTCGTGTGGGGGCAGGGCGCTGGCGGCAAGCACTGGCAGCGCAACCTGATGGCTCCCGACACACCCGACTACATCGAAATCCAGGGCGGGGTTGGGTTCACGCAGTCCGAGTGTCTGCCGATGCCACCGAAAACCGTCTGGGAGTGGCTGGAGGCATACGGCCCCATCGAGATGCCGCCCGAAAAGTGCTTTGGCGACTGGGACACCGCCGTCAAGGCGGTTTCCACAGAGGTTGACCGCATCATGCCGCAGGAGAAGCTGGACGAACTATTCCTCCGCACCCGCAAATCCATCTCCCTTAAGCACGCAACTTGCAAAGTGGCTGGCACAGGCTGGGGGGCACTGGAGAACCTGCTCCGCAAGAAAGACAGCACCCCGCAGCTGGATTTCGGTGAAGTCGGCCCCGAGCAGGCGGACTGGAAGCAGCTCTTGGAGACAGGCGAGATGAACGACGAGCCGCCCACCTCCTATATGGTGCAGGACGAGTGGTTTGAACTGCTCAAGAAAGCGAAGCCTGGTTGGAAGGTTCTCTTCCATCTGGCTCTCAATTACTATCGTCGTAACGACTTGGAGCGTGCGTACGACTGCATGAACAAGTCTCTAGCCTTGTCGCAGAACGCCTGGAACCTTCAGGCGCAGGCCACTTTCTACCGTTTTGCTGGGCGCAAGGTCGAGGCTTCTGCGCTCTTCCAGAAGTCGTTGGAACTGGAGCCAGACGATGCATCGCTGGCAAAGAGCAACCTCCGCGCGTTGCGCGTAATGGAGGATTACGCTAGCATGCTGAATGCCTGGAACGTTCTAACGGCGCAGGTCAAGTCCCGTCCTATGAACAAGTTTCTGTTTGCGGATGCGCTGGCCCACACAGGGAAGCTGGCAGAGGCGGAGGCCATCATCATGGCCGACGGCGGCCTGGATATTCCCGACATTCGCGAGGGCGAAATCTCCACTTCCGAACTCTACATCTTCATCCAGGTCGAGAAGGCGAAGCTGCAGGGGGTCACCCTCGACCCCAAGCAAGTGCAGGTGCCACGTGCGTTGGATCTCAGAATGAGCTGAAAACCGCTGCGCTTGAGTGCGGCGCACGGAACAGAGACCTGTCCTGTGCACGGGACGCAAGTTCCGTGGTAAAAAGGAAAGAACCATGAAAATCACATCTTTTGAGCTATATAAAGTTGCGCCTCGCTGGCTTTTCCTGAAGACCAACACTGATGAAGGGATTTGCGGCTGGGGCGAGCCTGTCATCGAGGGGCGGGCGGACACAGTTGCAGCGGCTGTACGCGAGTTCGAGCCCTATCTCATCGGGCGGGACCCCTCGCAGATTGAGGACATCTTCCAGACGCTCTACCGTGGTGGCTTCTATCGCGGCGGCCCCGTGCTGACAAGTGCCATTTCTGGCATTGAGATGTCCCTGTGGGACATCCGAGGCAAGCAGCTGGGACTGCCCATCTATGACCTGTTGGGCGGCTCCGTGCGTGACAAGATACAGGTCTATTGCTGGATTGGTGGCGACCGCCCCGACGATACGGCGCGCGCCGCCTGCGAGAAGGCGGAGCAGGGCTACAAGGCCATTAAGATGAACGGCACCGCCGAGCTGGACTTCATTGACAGCTGGGCGAAGGTGGAGGCAGCGGTGAACCGCGTTGCCGCCATACGCGACGCCTTGGGCAAAAACTTTGGCATTGCGGTGGATTTCCACGGTCGCGTCCATCAGGCTATGGCGCGTGTGCTGATGAAAGAGCTGGAGCCCTACCACCTGATGTTCATCGAGGAGCCAGTGCTCATCGAGAACATCGAGGCATTCGCGGAGCTTCGTCGCCATACCAGCACCCCCATCGCCACTGGCGAGCGCAACTTCACGCGCTGGGGCTTCAAGGACATCCTGACACGCGGCATTGCCGACATCATCCAGCCAGACCTGTGCCATGCTGGCGGAATCCTCGAATGCAAGAAAATAGCCGCAATGGCGGAGTGCTTTGATGTGGCGGTGGCACCGCACTGCCCACTGGGGCCCATTGCATTTGCTGCATGCCTGCAACTGGACTACGGCACACCCAATGCCGTCATCCAGGAGCAAAGCCTCGGCATCCACTACAACCAGGGCGCAGACCTGCTCGATTATCTGGCTGACCGCACGGTTTTCGAGTACAAGGACGGCTCCGTCTATCGCAACCGCAGACCTGGACTGGGCATCGACATCAACGAGGAGAAGGTGCGAGAGGCCGCCGCCAAGGGCCACGCCTGGAAAAACCCCGTATGGCGCACCGAGGACGGCGTCGTCGCCGAGTGGTAGCAAGGCGGGTAGCCAGGTCGTCCACGACCTGGCTAAATAAA
>JAFTAC010000680.1 GCA_017458805.1 Victivallales bacterium
AGAGAGCGACGACAAGCAGGAGCAGGAGAAGGACAAGCAGGAGCAGGAGAAGGAAGGCGACGATAAGCAAGAGCAGGAGAAGGACAAGCAGGACGAATCAGCGGAAAAGCAGGAGCAACAACAGGAGCAGAATGAGCAGGAGAATCAGGAGGAGCCCAAGGAGGATGCCCAGGAAGCTCAGGAGATAATCGACCGTGAACGCCAGGACAAGAAGGAGCGCGAGCAGGGCGAAAAACGCAACTACCGCCCTGTTCCGATGGATTGGTAACTTGATTCGTAATACGATTATATGAAGACGCTATTATCATTGTTATTGTTTGTGACCGCATTCACCTGCCTTGCGCAGGATGAGGTGAGTGTCCGTATTGCCATTGAGAGCAGGGATGTTCTTGTCGGGGAGGCATTTGTGTTTCAGGTTGTGGTCTCCAACGCAAAGGATGTGAAGGATTTCGACTTTCCCGCAACGAATGCGTTTGTGGTGCAGCCGCTGGGACCGTCGAATAACAACAGCACGCAAATCAGCATCGTTAATGGCAAATACTCCAAAATCGAGAAGCGTGAAACTCTCTACAACTTCCGCCTGGTGGCAAAGCAGGAGGGCAATCTCGTGATCCCCTCCTTGACGGTGGTCGCCGATGGCAAGACCTTCCGCACACAGCCCGTACGCATACACTCCAGCAAGGGCGAGGAGATAACAGATATTGTTCTGGAACTGAAGTGTTCGGATACCGAGTGCTATGTTGGGCAGACCGTTATGGCGCATTGGAAGCTCTATTTCGCCCGCAACATCCAGCTGAGCCGCATTGAGCTGCCTCTGCTCGAAAACAGCGATTTCTCCTTCCCACCCTACGAGACGCCAATTGACAAGACGAAAATCGACAACTACAGGCGCCTCCCCATTTCGGACACGGACAGCGTCATCGCCTACCTCTCATACGAGAACTACGACGGGATGCAGGTGCGCTGCCTCTCGTTTTCGCGTCCCATCACTGCGCAGAAGGCAGGGGAATACTCGCTTTCCGCAGGGCGTGTGCTTTGCAGTGTGCCCGACAAGCGCGCCCGCCGCACGCGCCGTTCGCCATTCGACTTTTTCGACAGCGAGCCTATGCGCTCCGTGATGATAGACGGCAAGTCATGTACGCTGAAGGTGAAAGAGCTGCCTGAAGCGGGGCGTCCCGCCAACTTCAGTGGCATCATCGGCGCATGCTCCATTGTGACGACCGCGAAGCCAGTCGATGTGAATGTGGGTGACCCGATTGTGCTGACCATCACCCTGAAGGGACTTCCCTATCCAGACACAGCTCGTTTGCCCGCGCTGACCGCGCAACCCGCTCTTGCAAAGTCCTTCCGCATATCCGACCAGGACAGCGGCGTGGTGCAGGACGGCAACAAGGTCTTCCAATGCACCCTTCGCGCCCAGAACAGCGACGTCAAGGAGATTCCCGCCTTGTCCCTCGCCTATTTTGACAGCCCCACTGGCACCTATTCGGAGGCGAAAAGCCAGCCGATTCCCATCACCGTCCATGCAGTGAAGACCGTCACAGCCGCAGACGCACAGGGAACGGTGGTGGCGGCTCCTGTCGCTGGCACCGAGGTGAAGGCTCTGGACGACGGCATCGCCCACAACGTCGCATACGACAAGCTGCTGCACGACGACCGTGCGGGCTTTTTCAACTGGAGCGTTCGCAAATGGCAGCCGTGGCTTTGCTTGGGCTGCCTGCTGCTATATTGGCTGTGCGGTTTGGTGAATTGGATGATTGCCCGCAGAAATGCAGACCCTGCACGACTGGCCGCGCAGCATCTGCTGGCGGAATCCATGGCGGTCATCCAAAACGGCAAGGCGGATGTATCGGATCTATTCAAGGCCTTGCAGGGGGTGCTGGCTGCCAAGCTGAGGTTGCCCCCAGGCACGCTGACCTTCCGCGATGTACAGGTTCCGCTGGAAAAATCGCGTCTAAAAGCAGAGGACAGGGAGAGCCTCGCCAAGCTCTTCGATGCCTTCGAAGCCGCCAGCTATTCAGGCGGTACAGCCGATGCAAGCAGTCTCCAAGCGGAGACGCAACGACTTGCCAAGCTTCTGTCACGCACGCTTTAGGGAGGAATAAACATGAGTTTATTCGTAAATAGCCATATCCCACAAATCGGTTTTTTTTGGAAGGCCGCGAAGCGGCCAGCGCACGGAGTGCGCAACAATCGTAGCCCAATGCAAGCGCCCGTAAGGGCGCGTAGCATTGGGAGTGGTGCCCCCCATGATTTCGCGCCCGTAGGGCGCAACAAAAAGCCTATGCGTTTCTTTCTTGGAACCATTGCGAAGCTAGTATGCTTGCTCTGTCTGTTATTCTCCCTAAACGCCTACTGCGCACTTTCCCACGAGGAGAGCGCGACATTGCTGCGTGAGGCGGAACGCTGCTTTGACGACGGCAACGAGGCGGCGGCTGTCAGCCATGAGCGTGCCATGGAGAACTGGCGCAAGGCGGTGTCGCGCTATGAGAAGGTCATCAAAGAGGGAAACATCGTCAATGGTGCCCTGTATTACAACCTGGGCAACGCCTATTTCCGCCTTGGCGACATGGGGAATGCCATCGCCAACTACCGCCGTGCAGAAAGGCTCATCCCCCGTGACGCCAACGTCCAGAAGAATCTTGCATACGCGCGTCGCAACTGCCAGGACAACATCCAGGAGCCTGAAAGCAAAAAGGTGCTGAAGACACTCTTTTTCTGGCACTACGACTTTCCGTTGGGAGTGCGTGAGCTGCTCTTTGTGATAGGCTTCTGCGGCTTCTGCCTGTTTGGCTGTCTGCGCCTGAAACTGCGGAGAGCCTGGCTCAGCGGCATCATGGGAGCATGCGCCTTGCTGGCCGTGGTCATGGCGGTCTCCATGCTGGTGACGGAGCTTGGCGAGAGGCGCACCACCTACGGCGTCATCGTCGCATCTGAAGTCGAAGGACGCAAAGGCAACAGCGAATCCTACGACAAGAGCTTCCAGGCACCCCTTCACGCTGGAACGGAGTTCCGCCTTCTTGAGACACGCGGCAACTGGGTGGAAATCCAACTCGCCGACAACCAGACCTGCTGGCTCCCCGCCGAGGCAGTTGTGCTTATACAGTAAGTTCGCGTAAAAAAGTCAGGCTCTGGGTGACGGCCAGGTCTCCAGCCTCAGGTTTGATGACGTATGGGCGGATGGTCTTGAGGCATTCTGGCTCATAGCCGCCCATGGCAAAAGCCGCGCGGTCAGGCAGATAGGCGTTGCGTCCATTGGTGTTGCCGCAGGCCAGCGTGTATTGGAAGGGGCCGTATTTGCGCAGGCGCAGCGAGAACACGGAAAAGACCTCGAAGGGGAACGGCACCAGCGCAAGCGGTCCGAACGCAACGATGGTCTGCTCAAAGACCAGCTCTGGCTGTAGTGGCTTCTTGTATTCTGCCGCAATCGCCTTCGCTATCTGGTAGTTCAGGTCTGGCTCTGGCGTGTTTTCTGCGCTAGAATCGAAACGGGCTAGAACAGCGTTTGCCTCCTCTTCGCTCATGGAAAGGGCCTGGGGCATGCGCACTTCGCCAACCTTCACAGACAAAGGCAGTTGGCTGCGGAAGTCCCTTATGTCAGCCAGTGTGCGCAGGGCGTCCGTTGCGGCGACAAGCCCCACCTCAGAGGCGGTGGCAGGTCCCGAACCGCCGCCAGCCGAAAAGCCCTTGCCCACAGCCTTCTGCGACCAGCGGTTGGAGCGCGGCCCCATGTCGCCGAAGCCCCCGTTGACAAACAGCACGGGCACCTTGTAGGTGTCGTTGATGCGTGACTTCATCACGCCGCACCAGTCGCTGGAGATGCTTCTGTCATAGCCGCCCATGGCCGTATTGTGACCGCTTGCATGGACCATGATGCCCAGCAGCTCTCCTGTACCTTGCTCGCGGAAAAGCACCGTCGTCATATTGTCGTCGTGAACCGCATCGTCATCACAGAGGAACAAGTAGGTAATCTTGCCGTTTTCGTCCGTGCCACGGCGCGAAGTGCAGGCCTTCGTCTTGCAGGCGGAAAAGCCTGCCTCGCACTCTTTCGCCCCCTCCTTGGCGCGCTTCACGGCATCCACGATGGCAGGAATGGATTTGAACACATAGTCGATGCCCTTGTTTTCGGGATCGACAGCCACTCGCCCCAGCGTGCGCGCGTAGGTGGTATGCGGTGCGGAGTGGGTGTGGGAACAGCATAGCAGGATATTGGTCTCGGGCACCCCTGTCGCGTCGGTAATCGCCTTTCGTATGCTCTTGGTCAGTTCCCAATCGACAAAGCACCAGTCAAACCCAATCACCACCGCCTGCGTGCCGTCGTCCTCCAAATACATGGCGGTGGCGTTCAGAGGGGAATGCACCGATTCTGCAAGGCGTTCAGGCATTCCATAGCCCGTCAGATAGATGCCCAATTCGGGTGTGATGTCACTTATGGCAAATCCTGTTTTCATTGTTTTCTCCAAAAATGATTAGGGACGGTGGGGACGGAGAGGACGGAGAGGGGTTAGTTGCTTTCCTTTTCGATTGCCTTTTCAACGGCAAGCACGTTGACTGTCGGCTTCGCTTTTGCATCGTCGGTCAGCACGAATGCGTCGTATTTGCCGAAATCGATGGCGATGGTGTTGCCCTTTGCGAGCAGTTTCCCGTTTTCGCCCAGAAGGCGCACCTTCGACGCATCCTTTCCTGGCCAGGTGACCGTAGCCCTCCCCAGGGGAACTGGCTTCAGGTTCACCAGGAAGACGTAGAGCGCACCGTTGAGGTCAAGTGTAATCTGCCTGATGTCCTCCTTGTCAACGGTGGCCTGCTTTGCGGCTTTCGGGGCCAGCAAGGCGTCGTTCAGCGCATTGAGTTCAGGCATGATGCCCTTCAGAAAGCCCAATTTCATATTGGGGTCGCTGAATATGCCTGCGTTGGGCACCAGTTCCTTGTATTTTGTCTTGATGTCTCCGATTTTATAGGGCACCGTGCCGCGCACGCCAGCCGTGATGCCTGCAAAGACAGAGGCCCTAATCTCCCTGTATGTCATCGCACGGTAGTTCTCCAGCTTCTGGCTAAAGCTGTTGCGTTCAAAGGCCTGCGGAACATAGCAGACCGCCTCGCGCCCCACTTTCTCAACCACGGCGTGAAGCTGGTTGTAGAGCGAAATGATGGGAATGCTCAAATAGTCCTTTGGCTCGATGTAGGGGCTTGGGTAGATGTCAACCCAGTGGACATCGCAATGGCCCACCTTGTTGATGCACCCCTCGGAGGAGTTGTCGCAGCCCACAACCACGTGGTAGGGGTCATACTCCCTGAGGAACTCATAGACGGTCTTCAGATTTCTTGAGTATTCGGCTCCGCGTGGCTCGTCGTAAAGATACCAACCCAGGAATGCAGGGTGATTGGAAATCCCGTCCACCAGCTCCTTGGCGAGGTTCTGGAGGTTCTGGTCAAAGCTCGTCTGCTTCTTGCCATTGACTGTAAAGCCAAAGAAGCCAATGTTGAACTTGTAGTAGGGCTTCAAGACAACTTTCAGGCCATTCGCCTGGGCATCGTCCAGAAACTCGATTATCTTGGGCAAATCGAAGGTATTGATGGTGTAGGAGTGGACAACATTTCCACCAGCCTGTGCAATGATTGGGAAGGCGTTTTCCGTACAGCCGAAGAAGCCTCTCGGGCAGAAGGGCTTGCCATTCACAACCATGCACCGCTCCGAATTGAACCATACCTCGTTGCCGCCCTTGAGCGGGGGCAGAACATGGATGGTCTTCTCCATGCGCCCCAGTAACTTGTCCCCCCTGAACATCGTGAAGGTCGCAAGGACCTTACCAGGCTTCACGCCCGCCAGCGGCACGGCGAAGCACTCCAGTTCAGACGGAGCAAGGCGCTTTCTGGGCACAATCACCTTGCCCGAATTGAGCTTGAATTCCGCCTCGATGCGGCACTCCTTGAAAATAGCTGCGCTTACCAATGGAGTTACCTTAAAGCGCGCGGTCTTGTCCTGCATGGTGGCATAGATGTTGTCGCGATAGAAGGGCCAGAGGGTCTCTACTATGCAGGGTGCTATCTCGACCTCCTCTGTGACATTCTCCGTGAAGACAAGCCCCTTTTCATCAGTAAGATAAAAATAGCAGCGGTATTTGCCGCTTTTGGTGATTTTCACGGGCAGGTTGAAGGAGATGGCCTTGTCCTTGGGAGTCATCATGTCGCCCACAAAGTCAACCTGATTGCCGTTTTCATCGATGATGCGGCATTTCAAATCCAGCTTTCCTGTATTGGCGGTATTGATTTTGCCTTTGACGTAGCAGCTCATCGCCTCGTTGCCGAGCTCTGTATGCACGTCAAAGGAAAACAGTTCGTTGTCAAAGCGGGTCTTGTCAATCTCTATTCCGCTGAGCAGTCCGTAGTCGTCCATCTCCTGGAACTTCATGGCAGGAGGAAAGGATGAAATCACATACTCCTTGCCCCAGTTCTCACGTCCGCAGAGGAACCTCCAGGCGCCACTGCGGCAATTCGGGAAGGCGGCAAAGGGTATGTACATTTCAAGCTGCCAGCCGCCATCCTTGAGCTTGCCGACAGCCTTGGTCATGGAATTCCACTTGGTGTCAGCGGCTCCGCCCCTGTTGAAGGCGTCGAACACGCCGCCTGATGGATTGACGATAATCTGGTAGTACTCCCTGATGTTTCGGTCAGGGCTGACATCGGGCGCCGTCGAGAAAAAGAGCTCGATGCAGTCATCGTGCCATACCGAATCATCCAGCGGGCGTGGCTCCGTCTTGATGCTGCCATCGACGCAGTCCAGAAAGAACCACAGGCCGTTGCTGTCCTGTAGAACCTTGAACCGTGCCTGCTCGGCTGCAGTGGTCTTGACCTTGCCGAGCCTTGTGAAACCTCCGTTCCAAGGGGCCTTCTTCCATGCGGTTTCCGCGGCTACACCGTCAAGCACCAGCGGCTCGCCTGTCAATGAAACACGCACCTCCGTGCTTGCAGACAGAATGCCGCAGCACAAAGCCAACACGACTGAAAACACAGCTTTCCGCATGATGTCATTCTCCTATTACTTCAATTCAGCCAAATACGCATCAACAAGCGCAGAGTGGGACAAAGCGTCCTTGTAGATTTTCAATTCGTCCAACGCCCCTTGCGCAGGGTAGGCATAGCCGTTGCGGTATGTCCCGACAGACAACGTTCCTTTCCCGAGCGTGAACTGGATTTTCTCTCTTGCCTTCAAGACGGCGTCGATGTAAAGACCGCAATATTCGCCGTCATAGATGACAGCCACCTGGAACCAGCGATTCAGGGGGAGAAGCACCGTGGAAGAATTGGTGCCGACGGAAAGGACCTTCTTGCCATCGCCCGTGCGCACAGCCAGCGAGTTGTAGAAATAGGTGAGCCTGAAACCTGGGCCACGCTCACCGCCTAGGCAAAGCAGCTCCTTGAACTGACGGTAGTTGCTGTTTGCGTCCAGCTTGACCCAGATGGTGGCGGTAAATGGAGCTGTAAAAGTCTCGGGTGCAATTGGGATGGAGACCCCGCACGCTTCGTTTCTGGCATTGGGGTCTTCCTGCTTCGGAAAATATAAGGCCTTGCCGTACAAGCCATCCGCCTGGTGCAGACGCATGACCTTGCCATTGCAACCTCCAACGCTGTCTATAATCTCGCTCCCGTCAAAACGATAATAATGCGCCAGTGGAAGCTCTCCCGCGATTATCCCCGTACAAAGCAATGTGGCCATCCAAATTGCTATTTTCATCTTCTATCCTGTGATTAAATTATTAATACGTCTTTATATTCATATTATAGCATATCTTCCTAAAAAAGCTAACAATTTCTGTTTAATAATCCGTTCTATCACCTATTTAGCGGTCTCCTTAAGAAAAAGACTGTCTCAAAAAACAAGGATTCAATATGTATATACAATGAAAATTATATAAGAAATTAATAAGAGAATTATATAAACTTTTTATGAGTTTTATAAGAAAACAAAATATGCAAATTCAACTTGCAAAATTAACAAATCTGCTTATATTATGCTTTGTGTTCTTCGGAATTATTGACATTCAGGCGATTTCGACTATATTAAGTGATGTAATCATAAAAGGTTCCGCTTGAATGTAGGGCAAACAACTCTTATTCATGAAAGGAGCATTTTATGGGAAAACTGGACTACTGGTCTAAGGTGTTTTTCGAGAAGCCGGTGAACTTCGCCAACGCATTCAACCACTCCCTCTTCGGGGGGAGGCGAGTAATTCTGCCAGAGACGCTGACTTCGCAGAACCCAAAGGAGGTTTTTCAGCTTCTAAAACACTCGAAGCTGTATATTGAGCGCGAAAGGGACATCCTCAAGATGGCGACTTTCAAACGTGGCGATAATATTTCCTACGTGCTTTTGGGACTGGAGGAGCAGTCCTTCTTCGATCCCACGATTTCCCTCAGATGCCTGTTCTATGAGGTGCTCAACTACACAGAACAGCTCCAGAAAATGGAATGGAAACAAGACGGCACCTTCGCCAGTCGAGAGGAGATGCTGGCGAAGTTCCCTGCAAACGCCAAGCTGATTCCAATCATACCGCTTGTGGTCTTCCTATCGAACAGGGAGTGGCCGACAGGAAGACGACTTCATGACATCCTGGATATTCCTAGCAAAGAAATCTCGCGAGTTGTCAACGACTATTCCGTGCATATCATCACCCCAAGGCTCATGACCGACAGGCAGATTCTGCGCTACGGCAGAGAGCTAAGCATGGTTCTCATGTCGGCCAAGTATGCATCGGACAACGATACCTTGCAGGAACAGATGAAACAGCACAAGAGGTTCCAAAGCATGGAGTATGAGACGGCACGCCTTATCACGGCAATTACACACATGAATAATAGAATAAAAAAGAAGGAGAAGATTGATATGACACAGAAAATACGAGCGTGGTCTGATTATTATTTGGAAAAGGGCATTACGGAAGGCATCGAGAAGGGCTTCGTGAAAGGCCGAGAGGAGGGCAGGATGGAAGGAAGGATGGAAGGCAGCATTATGACTATGCTTGACCTTCATATCTCACACACGCAAATCCTAAATCACCTGGTGGAGAAGTTTTCCATTTCAAAAGAACAGGCACAGAATGAAATCAACAAACTGACCAGTAAGAAGAAATAGTTCAAGTCAAGGCGTATTAATTTGAAGTAGTCCTATAATGGCTGTCCAGCATCTCTCATTTCGCAAGTTCCTCTGGATGGAGCTGATTGGCTTTGACAATCGCCAGGGGGATTACGGCGTCGGCGAGTTTCTTTCACGCATGGAAATCAAACCAGAGGTGATTTCCATTTTGATTTGGAACACGGACCTCATCCATTCGCACAACGGCTTGGGCGAAGACGCGCCCATTGGGCTGAAGCACTGCGCCTATCAGGCGCGCCCGCGAAACGAGGAGCATGAGATACAGAACTGGACGCGCTTCCAGCTGCGCGGGCTCATCAGTGAATTGCATCACCATGGCGTGAAGGTCTATGTGAGCTTCTTCGACCAACTGTGGTCCAAGGAATACCAGCGGCAAAAGGGCGTTCCCGAAACAGACGAGTGGATTGACCACCACCAGGAGGTGCGCTATGTCGATTGCAACGGCCAGCAAACCTCGCTCTGCATCTGGAAGCACCTTGCCGATGGCTCGCTATACGAGGACTTCTTCATCCGCCAGCTGGAATCCTTCATGCGCGACTACGGTTTTGACGGACTTCACGGCGCCGACGGCTACGGCCATCCGCGCGAAAACATCGCCCATGCGGATTTCTCGGATGACATGGTGGGCCAGTTCGAGGAGGTGACTGGCATCCGTTGCCACGTTGACAATGATTCCGACGACGGGCCGTCGCCATCCCCTATTCCTGCGCGGGCGCAATGGATTCTGGAGAATGTGCGCAAGGAGTGGACCTCGTTCCATGCAAAGCGCCATGCACAGTTCTGGCAAAAGACCATCGCCATGCTGGAAAGGAATGGCTGGGGACACGCCATCAACACCTGCTGGACACGGGACCCGCTGGAGGCATACATACGCTATGGCGTTGACTACAAGCTGCTTGAAGAGGCAGGCGTCCACACCTGGATATGCGAGGCAAACGCCGCCGCCGTCGAGCTTGAGGGGTGGAACCACACGGATACTCCCAAGTTGGATGACTACTGCTCGACGCTCTTGCGGCTGAAGGCTTTTCTACCCGACAGCACAATGCTATTGCTGCACTGCGTCAAGGACGGCCTTGAGCAGTACAACGTTCTCCATCACGCACCAATGTTCATGGAGACGGAGGTCTATGCATACGCTAATCTTTTCCATGGCACGCAACGTGTGCTTGACGGCGTGACCGTCTGCCTGGCGGACGGCATCCGCAAGGACGAGTGGAAGATGTTCGACAACCTCTACCGCAAGGCGTTCAACGGCGATGTGGCCTCACTGCCGTTTCCGCGTGTCGTATGGAGCGATGAAGCGCATCGGAGCGAGCTGGAAAGCTACCACTATGGGCAGGCGTACCTCAACTCGCATCTTCTTCTCGCAAAGCTGCTGGCGCATGGGGCGGTGCTTCCCTCCATCGTGCGAATTGACGATTTGCCTGAAACTGGCGCGGGACCGCTTGTCGTCCTGCATCCAGGCTTCTTCAGCGAAGAGGAACTTGCGGCTATACAAAAAGCCTCTGGCGGCGAAATCGCCCTTGTTGGATACGATGGTACGTTCGACTATTACTACGACCACATAATTAAGGGATTCAATTTTAAGCGATTCAAAGAATGCAAAGAGCAAGACAGGTTTGGTTGTGCCTTGCGACAGAGCGAGTTGCCATCAAATCCCTATACATGGCTTTGCGATTTGCCAGAATTGGATTGTACCCTTCATTTCCTTTCGACCGCAGCAAATCAGCTCAACAAGTACTTCTCCGACTTCCGTGTGACCGAGAACCCAGAAACCGTTCGCCTATGGGGATATCAGTCAGACGATGGTCTGCTGCATCTCTTTCTGGCGAACATGAAGCCGACATACCAGTGGCCCAACGTGGCGCTCAAAGGGACATACGAGTTCAAGGAAATGCTGTCAGGTGGTTTTGTGCTGCCTCCCATTTTGATTCATGAAGACGGAATGACGCGCCTTGGCGTCAAGCTCCCGCCCATGGGTACAGTCAGCATGTTGTTGTCTGACTTAAATCAAGTAAGTACTAGTTGAGAAACTCAGCCTTGCCGTGATTGACACGCAGCTCGCGCAAACCGAAGGTGTGGAACTGCTGAATCTCTCCTTTTTCATCCTTGCCATAGAAGAAGAGTTGTATTTGGTATTCACCATCAGGCAGGCTGTCCAGGGTGGTGCGCAGACAGGCAAACCGTTGCGAGTAGTCGAGGCGTGCTTTCCAGTTTTTGTCACTGTCAAGTTGGGTGAGGAACAAGGTGACCTCTGTTCCAATAACGATTTTGCGTTCATCGATGAAGTTCTCAAGAATGAACGCATCGCCATCAAACTGCATTCGACAGATGGTGCCATACTCATTCAGGTCGGGGAGTTGTGAGCAGGGCTCAAATGGCGTGAAATCCACATAGCGCGCCTGTTCTGGACGTGTTGCGCCATCCCCCCATACGGGCCGCTGGTCATAAAGGGAAGGCAGCTCTGTGGCCACGCCGTACTCCTTCAGGACGGTGCCTGCGATGTCCGACACCTGGCAGGGGATGGAGTTGAACCTCAACGCCTCATGCGTCTCATGTTTGCGCTTGACAAAGGCAATATTCTGTATCTCATAGCACTCCGTATGGTCTCCAATCAGGATAATCGTTGAGTTGTCATAAATCCCGAGGGTCTTCAGTTTTTGAACAAGTTGCTCGAAGTTGCGCAGGCTTCCACGCAACTGCTTGTATTGCAGGTGATTCCTGTTTCTCTTTAGGTTTTCATCCAGCAACACGGTTTCATGCGCCCCCTGAAGATGAAGGTATTTGAAAACAGCAGGATACTTGCCGATGCGGCATTCGTTCTGGAGACGATGGAGGAACTGCTGGTCGTAGGTTCGCTTCAAGCCATCCTCGTCTATGCGGTCAAACGTCAAAAACGGCAGGGTGGTAAACTCTGGCAAAAGCGACGCCAGGAAAAACGGACACAGCTTCTTTGAAAGAATCTGCGTGATTTGCATGATGGAGACCTTTTGCATTGAGAGAAACTGCGGCACGGAGTTGTCCAGCACCTCTGGCGCATAGCTGATGGTCGGCAGCAGGAAGGGATAGCCCTCTGTGCGGAAGCCGATTGTTTTCAAAGCCCTGAACAACGAAGTATCCGCCATGCAAACCTCCCTGAGATAGGCAGAGTGGTCGTCATCGCCAGGGACCCCATACTCCTTGCGCGGAAAATCAACGCCTGTCATCATGGCGGGCACGGCATACATGGTCCATGGAAGCGGAGAAATCATGCGGTCGAAGCAGGTGAAATCGCGCAGGGAATCCTTTAGATCAGGGTATTTCTCCAGCACCTCCTTGCAGATGCCTTCTCCCATGCAGTCCACTACCATGATGATGATGTTCTCCTTTTGGCCGAAGGTGAACTTGTCGGTCTCGGTGAAGGCATAGCTTTTGAAATCATAGTTCGGCTCCTTATAGTGCAGGAGGGGATGTGCTACAGCCACCAGCTGTGTACACAGGACAACCAGGAAAAGCCGCCTGACATGCTCTGCGATAAACGCGCGGAACCGCCACGCCAGCACAAAGGGAAGCCCCATGATCACGATGAACAGAAGCATAAAGAAGAGGAAGTCCCAGGAGAAAAACTTGATGGTCAAATAGGGAACGAAAAGCTCTGACCATGCATGATATTGGAGGAATATGTTGATGCAGCATGCAAAGCCGATTGCATGCGCCCCCTGGGGAGTGATTTTGTGCAGGATGCCTAGCAGAATTGCCATGACAAACGTGCATGACAGCACCGCTATGGCGAATGTCGTCAGGAGGAAGCCAAGGCCGATGTTGAACTGATCAGGGTTGTTGAAATAGATGACAAGCCCAGGCGTGAATAGCAGAAGGGATACACCCGCCGCCATCCATAGGCACGATACAAAATGCAAGATACTATGACGCATAACTCCCTCACTTGGAAAATACTAGGAGTACACGCCCCGATTGCGGAATGGGCTTTGCCTCACAGTACTTGAACTTTTCCATGAAGGCTGCGCGGAAATTGTCCAATGTCCAGTCCTGGTAGATCTCCTCCCTGCCTCGCGTCAGGCGTTGCGTCTGGACATCGTCCAAAGGCACAAACTCTATGAGTGCTTGCGGTGCTAGTTTGTCAAACAGGGTTGCTATCTGGCTGATGGACCAATTCCCCGTGACTCTAAGGTGGTGGACAAGAGCCAGCCCCAGCACACGGTCTGCGTGTGTCCGCTTGAAGAAGGAATCGCGCTCGACATTCAGGACACCTATGTCTGGCGATGGATTGTTCAAGTCAAGCAGAACAGGCTGAATGTCCGCCTGTTCGTTTTTGCCAAGTTGGTAGAGGGCCTCAACGGCACATGCGTCGTAGTCTGCTGCAATGACAGTGTCTGCATATTCGGCGGCGATTTTGGTGAAGATGCCGCAGTTGGCACCCAAATCGATGCAGCTGCGCACTCTGTTTTTAGTGCAGAACTCATTGACTGCCTGCTGCTTAAAGGTGAAGCTCTCGTCCGAGTAGCTGTTGTCGCTGTAGTATTTCGCCCACTCGGTGCTTTGCCGTGGGGGCTTCATGGCGTCGAGCCAGTCGGCCATGACCTCCAGCAGGGCCAGCAGACGTTTCTTTGGCAGACGTTTCGGCGTCTGCGTCTTCTTGTCAGAGGAGTATTTTTGCTCCATCAGCGCATGAAGATGGATATGCAACAGCGGGTTCGGCTGCAACCAGGTGTGCCAGGGCAGCAACCGCGAAGCCAAATCAAGCGGGATGCCTCCAATGTCCTCGCGCAGAAGCCCCAGGCACCGCAAATCGACCTTTTTCATCAGCAGGAGCGGAGCCAGAAAATGCATGGTGAACTGGCGGTAGGCGCGCCAGGGCATCCCTTCCTCGTACACCTCAAAAGATGTATGGTCAAGAAAAAGCGGGCGGCAGTGGTGGAAGGCGACATTGAAGGCGCTGGCGTCCTTGAGAATCATACCGCAGGAGAGTGCTTCCCGCGTCACATCCAAAGTGAGCAACGCTGCATCGCGAAGCTGGCTGAAACTCCATTCGTATGGGTAGGTGATATATGGAATTCTTGAAAGGCGGAGTACTGGTCCACGTTCGTTCTCCGCCTCCAACCGAAACGCTGCCAGCTTCCCCGCCGACATCAGTTTCTCCGCAAGTCCTGATTGCAGGAACTGCTCAAAGGCGCTTTTTCCGTATGGCAGGATTTGGCGATAGAGCCCGCCGTCCTTTTCAAAGACGTAGCCAGCAGGATCCCTGAATGATGCGGAGATGTTTTCCATGCCCTTTCGTTCCCCTGTTCCCGTTTTTCACTCTTTGCGTGAGCCAGGTTTCCTTTTGAAGTGCGCACAAATGTTTTTGAAGAAAAGCAGGGTCGTGAAGAATCCTGCTGCCAATATCTGAAGCATCATGCTGCCCGTGCCTGCGTCAATGTACATTGCCATACTCCAGTGTCTTTGAAACTCTGTTGTGATTGAAAATATACAAAACAAACGCCATGCGGATGCTTTTATTGTATGGGCTCTTTTGATTGCAAGAAAAGTAGTTCAACGTTTTTAAGGCCTCTTGCTTCTTGAAAAATATGTTCTATGCATTAAGTTATTTGAAGGGGACTATTGAATTACCTCTGTAAAAGATAGCATCACAACCCAAGGAGAAATGAACCATGGCTGACAGCAACACTGTTGTAACAACTCAATCGTATTTTTCCCGCATCGGGTCTTCCATCAAGGGAATCGGTGTAGGAGCCATCCTCTTCATCGTCGCGTTTCCGCTGCTTTTCTGGAACGAAGGACGCGCCGTAAAAACCGCCAAAGCCCTGAAAGAAGGTGCGAAGACGGTCATCTCTGTGGAATCCGACAAGATTGATCCCGCCAACGAGGGCAAGCTGATTCACTTCACGGGCAAGACCGCGACTCCCGACATGCTGATGGACCCGATTTTCCAGATTAGCTACAACGGCATCGCCCTGAGGCGCAAGGTCGAAATGTTCCAGTGGGTTGAAAACGCCTCTTCTGAAACCAAGAAGAAGGTCGGCGGCTCCACAGAGACGACAACCACATACACATACTCCCAGCAGTGGAGTGAGGCTGTAGTTGACTCCTCCAACTTCAACCAGAGAGAGGGCCATGTCAATCCCCCGATGAACTACAAGGCAGATGAATTCGTCGCCAAGCACGTCACCGTTGGCGCCTTCACGCTGCCCGAAAACATGATTTCCAGCATTAGTGGCGAACAGTCCTACGCAATTGACGAGGCTGCAGCCGCGCCCGTTCTGGCTGCCATCCCGACTGCCTATCGTCTGCTTGACGGCACTGGATACTACATCGCCGCTGGCGACGCCATCGGCACCCCCGCTGGCTGCGCCCCCAAAGTGGCTGCTGCCGCAGCGCAGACAGTTGGCACCGTTGTGAATGCCGTCAGCAACCTCCAGAACAGTGCACAGAACGCCCAGCAGACTGGCAACACCATCGCCAATGCCGCTGTTGGCACAGCCCGTGTGCCTGTCATCGGTGATGTCCGCGTGACCTTCTATGTTACCCCGCAGCAGAAAGACGTCAGCATCATCGCCCAGCAGGTTGGCAACTCCCTCGCCAGCTACCAAATCACGAAGGATAGAAGCATCCGGATGCTCTCCAGCGGCGTCAAGACCGCTGACGAGATGTTCACCAGCGCTCAAAAGGGCAACGCCATGATGACCTGGATTCTCCGCATCGTTGGATTCTTCATCATGTTCACTGGCCTCAAGATGGTCTTCGGGCCCCTCGGTGTTTTGGCAGATGTCCTGCCCTTCCTGGGCAGCCTAGTCCGCATGGGTACGGGTCTTCTCTCCTTCCTTATTGCTCTTCCCTGCTCGCTGGTCACTATCGCCATCGCGTGGATTGTTTATCGCCCCGTGCTCGGCATCATCCTGCTGGTTATTGCAGTCGGTGCCATCGTGATGCTGTTCAAGAACAGGAAGTCCGCTCCTGCCGCTGCGTAATTAATCTCTAGAACCTCTAGAACCTCCTAGAACCTCTAGAATCTCTAGAATCTCTAGAATCTCTATAAAACCAAAGGAACCATCCATGAAACAGACACCAGAAACCGTTGTTCTTCTGAACTTCGTCTGCGAGGACATTCAGAAGATCGCCCGCGGTATCCGTGCCGAGCACATCTACACGATGTGCATGCCCTATACGGTGGGCGATGAGCGTCTGTTGCAGGAGAAGCCAGTCGGGCTCATCGTGTGTGCGGATGCAAATGCCCCCGCACACGACGATGCCCTTGCCCGCTTCAAGGCACTAGGCATTCCCCTGTTGCAGCTGACCATCCAAAAGGGTGACCATGCCGCTGAAATCGCGAAGGCTGTCGCATTCTGCAAAGAAACCTGCAAGTGCCAGGGCTTGTGGAAGCTTGAGAACTTCGTTGACGAGGCGGTGGCGGACATTCGCAAGCAGGTCGGCGACCAGAAGGTCGTCCTGGGCCTCTCTGGGGGCGTCGATTCCTCCGTGGTCGCGGCCCTGATTCACAAGGCCATCGGCAAGCAGCTCACCTGCGTCTTTGTCAACCACGGACTGCTCCGCAAGAACGAGCCCGAAATGGTGCAGAAGGTATTCGCCAAGACCTTCGGCATGAACCTGGTCTATGTCGATGCATCCGACCGCTTTCTGGACAAGCTGGCGGGTGTAAACGACCCTGAGCAGAAGCGCAAAATCATCGGCAAGGAGTTCATTGACGTCTTCGCCGAGGAGGCCGCCAAGGTGAACGCCCCCTTCCTGGGGCAGGGCACCATCTATCCCGACATCCTGGAGAGTATCCCGTTTGACGGGAACCCCGCTGGTGTCATCAAGAGCCACCACAACGTCGGCGGTCTGCCGAAGGATTTGAAGTTTAAGCTGGTGGAGCCAGTCGAACGCCTCTTCAAGGACGAAGTCCGCGTGGTGGGACGCATGCTCGGCCTGCCCTCTGAACTCATTGACCGCCACCCCTTCCCTGGCCCGTCGCTGGGCGTGCGCCACGTCGGCGCCATCGACCGCAAGACACTGGCCATCCTGCGCGAAGCGGATGCCATCGTCACAGAGGAGCTGCTGAAGTCGGGCTGGTACCAGAAGACCTGGCAGACCTTCGCCATCTTCGTGCCCGTCAAGACCGTCGGCATGAAGGACCACAAGCGCACCTACGAGTACGTCATCGCCATCCGCTCCATCAACTCCGTGGATGCCGTCACGGCGCAAGTCGTCAGGCTCCCATGGGAGCTGCTTGAGACCATGTCCTCCCGCATCATAGCCGAAGTGGACGGAGTCAACCGCGTCGTCTATGACATCACCCAGAAACCCCCGGGCACCATCGAGTGGGAATAGTTGCCTCTGGAAATATGCAAGGCCGAAACCACGTGGTTTCGGCCTTGCTGTTTCTAGGCGATCTATATATTTACCTGTGATACTCCTGCAAAGAACAAACATCAACCCTGCCTGCATCGACGACGGAGTTGACAATGCCCTCGGTGGCCATCTGGAGGGCGGCGGCTTGAAGATTACCTCCCATATCTAGCCGCTCCAGTTGAAGCACCATGCATATTTGCTTGGAATGGGCTTGCTGTTGGCGTTCAGCTTCTCTGACGGGTTCTGCGGAGCCTTGCCAGTCAGTACCCCAACCTTCAGGTATTCGTTTTCAAGGATGACTTCAGGTTCACCATCTTCAACCAAATCAACCATATTTGCAGTAACATCTGCAAAAGCAATAGCTCCTGCGAATAACGAAACGAGTATTGTGTATTTCATTGTTGTTTCAAACTGTCGCTTATCTTATATTCTTGTTATAATACCTGCTATTTCGCTCGTATCCATCTTTGTGAAGCCGAAGCACTTCCTTCCGAGGTCTTTTAGCGATGCACCTATCAG
>JAFTAC010000681.1 GCA_017458805.1 Victivallales bacterium
GGGAGCAAATGCTTTTCGCACACATCCAACAATGCTTTGAGAAAATGCAGCCACTTGGAAGTGCACTCCACCGCAAGGCAATGGATTATCTTCGCGAATATATGATTGTCGGGGGAATGCCTCAGGTTGTAGCAGAATACATTCAGAACCACGACATGCTTGCCGCCGACAAGCTGAAGCGCAGAATCCTGCGGCTTTACCGCAGCGACATGGCGAAGCACACAAAACGCTACTCTTTGAAAGTTAGACAGGTTTTTGACGACCTCCCCTCGCAGCTTCAAACACATGACCGTCGATTTCATCCCACGCAACTTGATAAGAACGCAAAACTGCGCGATTATGATGATGCCTTTTTCTGGCTTCAGGATGCTCAAATCATCACTCCTTGCTTCAATTCAAGCGCCCCCAATGTCGGACTGAAAATCAATATGGAGCGCACTGCCTTGAAATGCTATATGGCCGACACAGGGCTCCTGCTTAGCCATACATTCGATGAAACTTCCTTGAAAACAGAGGAGATTCACCGACGGCTTCTATGCCAAAGCATTGAAATCAACCAGGGAATGTTTATTGAAAACCTCATCGCCCAGATGCTCGTAGCCAACGATCACCCTCTTTATTTCTTCACACACCCTCGGGAACAGTCGCGCGAAGAAGAGATGGAAATTGATTTCCTCCTCACAAAACCACACATTAGCCAACGACACAACATCTCGCCCATTGAAGTGAAATCAGGAAAACGCTATTCTCTGACCTCCTTGAACAAGTTCTGCAACAAATACAAAGATTATATAGCATCTCCCTACGTCCTGCACAGCGGCGACTTGAAGGTTCAGGACAACATTACCTTTTTGCCTGTCTATATGACACCTTTTTTATAGATGTGCTTGAAATCTCTCTTAAGGTGAAGCATATTATAGCATCCATCAAACAAAAACAGGAAACCCTAATGATCACCACCGAAATAATGCCACTATGGAAGGACGTGGATGCGTCCATCAGTCTGACCCGCTACGTCCGTGAGGACACCGTTGACAGGCCTGTGATGCTGGTTGTGCCTGGGGGCGGGTACGCTTGCGTATGCCGTTCGACCGAAGGGACGCCCATTGCGGAGCGCTTCGCCAGTCTGGGCTTTCAGGCCTTCATCCTGAACTACCGCGTTGCGCCAGAACGCTTCCCGAAGCCGCAGCAGGACATCTTCCGCGCCATCAAGCTCATCCGCGCCCACGCAAAGGAGTGGCATGTACTCAAGGACAACATCGCCGTTGTTGGCTTCTCCGCTGGCGGGCACCTCTGCATCTCCGCAGGCCTTCTGTATGACGAAGTGGATGCCAGCGCGGGGGATGCAGCCGACGCAGAATCCGCGCGCCCCGATGCAGTGCTCTCCGCCTACCCTGTCGTCACCTTCCTGGGCAAAGGCCATTTCGGCAGCGGCAAGAACCTTCTTGGTGACGAGTACGAAGCTCGCAAGGCGGAGTTTTCGCTGGAGACGCGCGTCAACGAAAACACGCCGCCCGTGTTCCTTTGGCACACGGTGGAGGACAAGGTTGTCCCTCTGGAGAACAGCCTGCTCTATATCGACGCCATGACCAGGCACAACCGCCCCTGCGAACTGCACGTCTATCAGAAGGGTGCCCACGGACAGCAGCTCGGCTATGGCAACGAGGACATCGCAGGCTGGCCCGAACAGGCCGTCAAGTTCCTCAAGGTCATCTGCGACTTCAAGTTCCCCCGCAAACACACGGGCAAGACCATCATCCTCACCTTCGACGACGCCTGCAAGAACCACGTTGAAACCGTGGCCCCGCTCCTGCTCAAATACGGCTTCGGCGCCACCTTCTTCATCACCCGATTCAACGACGAATGGCGCAGGGAACACGCCGACACCCTGATGGACGAGAGCGACCTGCGTCTCCTCCACAAATGGGGCTTCGAGATCGGCAACCACAGCTGGAACCACCCCAACATGGCCGAACTGGACGCCCAGGAGGTTGAGAAGGAAATCACCTCCATCAACCAATATCTCATCGGCGCGGGCCTGCCAACACCCGTCAGCTTCGCCTATCCAGGCGGCCCCTACTGCGAAAACCTGAACGACGCCCTGACGCGTTTCGACTTCCGCTATGCCCGCACCACCGAAAAGCGTGCATGGAATCCCGAAGCAGACCACAAGTACCGCATCCCCTCCATCCCCATCAGCGGGACGGACACACAGCCCTTTATGGAGGCCGTCGCCCTGGCGGAGCCAGGCAAGCCCGTCGTGATTGTCTTCCACGGCGTGCCAGACACCGTCCACCCCTGGGTACACACGCCCCCAGAGCTTTTCGAGTTCTATATGAAGTACCTCGCAGACAACGGCTTCGATGTCTGCGCCCTGAAGGATTTTCTTGCGTAGATGGAAAAACAGCCAACCAACCAGCCGCCCAAAAAGCCGATTATCATCGGTGCTCCTCCCAAGCGCACCTTCAACGTGCCGCCGAAAGCCCCTGGTTTGCCACAAGAACCGCCCCCGAAACGGCGTTTCTCCAAGATGCGCCTGCTCATCTGGGCCATCGAGGCGGTCATCCTGCTCTCATGCCTGGAACACTTCATCCTGAAGCCACGCATGAAACGGAAACGGGAAGCAGAGGCTCAGGCGGCTCTGGAGGCTGCAAAGCCCCAGGCGCAGGGCGTTCCAATTGAACCACTTGGCGAGAAGGCACGGCAGATTCCACACATCACGGAAGTCGCCGACGCACGCCTTGCGCCATTGGAAGGCCTGGCGGAGGGGTCGTCCAGTGCGCAGAATGCGCAAATCAGCGTCTCATCCACCAACCACCTGCCCATTGAGGTGGTCAACTCCATCGGCATGGCGTTCCGTCTGATTCCTGCAGGCACCTGCATCGTCGGCAGCCCCGAAACCGAGGCAGGCCGCGAAAAGGTGGAGGTGCCCCACGTGGTCGCCATCCCCTCCCACTTCTACATGGGTAAATACGAGGTCACGCAGGCGGAGTGGAAGGCCGTCATGGGCGAGGACAACAATCCCTCTGGCTACCGTGGCGACCGCCGTCCCGTCGAGGAGATCACCTGGTACGACTGCCAGCGCTTCGCCCTCAAGCTCTGCGAACTGGAGGGCGTTCCCATCGGCACTTACCGCCTGCCAACGGAGGCGGAATGGGAGTACGCATGCCGCGCAGGCACCTCCACGGCCTACTGCTTCGGGAACGACGCCAGACGCCTCGGCGGCTGGGCTGACTACGAGGAGAACAACTACGCCCACACGGTGAACGTGGGTCTGCGCCGCCCCAACGCCTTTGGCCTCTTCGACATGCATGGGAACGTTTGGGAGTGGTGCCTGGACGACTACAAGAACTACCCTGGCGACGACACCCCCACGCAGGAGTTCCACCAGTACCCCGTCATTCGTGGCGGCAACTGGTATGTGGAGGCGCGCAAGTGCCGTTCCGCCAACCGATCGCGCCTCCCCATCGCCTCCCACGGCAACATGCTCGGCTTCCGCATCATCCGCATGGTCGTGGCGCCGCCCGCCATCCAGAAGCGACAGGAGTAGTCCATGCCTTCTCCCCACGACAGCACAGCACCGACGGGAACGGCAGCTGCCCTGCCCCCCGCTCATTCTGTTTGGAAACAGTGGGAGGCGCCTGCTGCATTTTTAGTCTGCTTGTTCTGTTTTCTGGCTCTTTGCCTCCCCCGCATCAACGACCTGATGGGGCAGGATGAGGCCAGCCACTACTATAAGCTTGTACGCCTTCTATATGAAAAAGGGTGGCAGGAAGCAGGGGAGCTCATCACCTTTTCGCCCCATGGCTACCCGCTCTTTGCGCTGCTTGTCTGCAAATGCCTCGGTGGCGTCTCCCAAATCACCGTGCGCCTGGCGGGGGTGATTCTATGGGTGCTCACGCTTGTTGTCGTCTTCCTGGCCGACCGCGAGAAAACAACGGGCGGGGTGAAAAAGGCGCCGCTTGCGGTCCTCCTGCTTGCCCTCTTCCCTGCCGTCTGCCAGGCAGCCGTCATCGTGGAAATCGACCAGACCGCCCTTCCCCTCGCCTCCCTCTGCCTCTGCCTCGCCTTCAACAGGCTCCGTACACGTGGCGGCTGGGGCTCCTTCTGCTTGGCCGTTCTCGCCCTCGCTGCCGCCCTCTGGTGCCGCCTCACCACACCGCTTATCCTCTGCGCACCACTGCTTCTGTGCGCGGGGCTAAGCCCATGTTTCTCTGCCCCGAATGAGGAAGCACCTTCCAATGTCGTCCTGACAGCACGCTCCAGAGCGCGCGCTCCGCTTTGGGTGGCTTTCCAGCACACGCTGTGCGGGTGCTGGAAAGCCACCTGCGTCCTTTGCGGTGGCGGCCTACTCTTCCTGCTCACCTGGTGGCTCTACTGCCGTACCACAGGCGTCTCCTGCGGTGGGCCATTCGGGTACCTGATTGCCTCGTTCACGGAAACCACCGTCGGCAAACGGGCGGGAGGGCTCCCCTTCTATGCGCAGAACCTCATCTACCTCTGTCTCTGGGGCTTCAATCCATTTCTCATGCTGTTGTTTGCACTGGACGGTCTCCGCAGGTTCAGACACTGGAAAGCTACACGCACCATCACAAACGGCGATTCCTACTGGCTCTGCGCCGCAACGCTCCTCATCGGCTACACTTTTGTCGGCGGTGCGCTTTTCGGCTTCCCCAAATACCAGATACCTGCTCTGCCACTCATGGCACTTGCCATTTCCGATGGCATCGACATCAAGCTGATAGACAAGACACCTTGCGATACTGCCTTTAACTGGATAGGTGGGATTACCGTCGTAGCCTTCTTCTTCCAGCCTGACCTCCTCTACATCATCCGCTACTCCATGCGCATGGCAAAGGCGACAGGCGTACCCGTCGTATGGGGGCTGAACTTCCCGCTCTATACCGCACCCCTGCTTTTCATGGCCGTCGTGGCAGGACTTTTCCTGCTCATAGTCCTCTTCAAACGGAAGTACAAATGCCCATACACCGATCTGCTCCTCGCCTGCGCTCTTAGCTGCAATGGAATCTGGAACGTGTGTCAGATGATGGGGGACTACTCCAGAGGCTACATCTACGGCGACAAAGGCGAGTGCATGAAACTCGCCTTCCTCATCCGCTACAACCACCTCTTCAATCCCCCCTTCTGCGTGCCCGTGGAGGTAGTGCAGTGCCTGGGGCTCTACGACACCGATGGGATGCGCCCGCAGGACGCACCCGACGCTGAAACGCTGGCCGCCCGCATCCAACGCACCTCGCCGACAGTCGTCGCCCTCTCCCCCCTGATTCAGCCCGTCGCCCAATACCGCGAGATGATGGAATCCCCTGTTCTTCAGCAAGCTCTGAAAGGCTATGACCGCCACACCCTGCGCCACCTCACCTACTGGATAAAAACGGGAGCAGGCCATGTGTTCTCAGCTCAAAACGAGGAAGATACGAAGCCCCCTCAACCCCTGGATAAACGCAATGAAAATACTCCAGATTAACACAGCCGACAAGGGCGGCGGGGCCGAGGGTAGTGCCTTCAACCTCTTCCGACGCTATCGCGAGGCGGGGCACACCTCCTGGCTGGCTGTCGGCACTAAGTATTCCAATGACAGCGACATCATCGAGATACCGCGTCTGCCAGAGAAAGGTGTTGCGAATGCCGTTTTCTTCCGCATGGCAAATCTTGCACGCACACTGGACAAGCGCGGCTTCAAGGGAATGCGACGACTGGCACGCCTCCTCGACCGCCACGCAAACCCGCAGCGGCTTCACGACTGGCACCTGGGGCGTGAGGAGTATGCATTCCCTGGCTGCCGACAGCTTCTTGACGTGCTTCCCTCGCAGCCCGACATCATCCACTGCCACAACCTCCACGGATGGTTCTTCGACCTGCGCCTCCTGCCAGAACTCTCCAGTCGCATCCCTGTCATCTTAAACTTGCGGGACGCCTGGCTCCTCACAGGCCACTGCGCCTACTTCATGGAGTGCGACAACTGGCTGCACGGCTGCGGTGACTGCCCCGACCTCGCCAGCTACCCTGCCATACGCCAAGACGCCACGCACGAAAACTGGCTTGCCAAACGGGACATCTACAGCCGCTCACGCCTTTACGTCACAGCCCCCTCCCAATGGCTCATCGACCAGGCAAAGGCCTCCATGCTGAACGCTGTCGAATACAAGGTCATCCCCAACGGTATCGACACGACGGTCTTCAAGCCAGCCGACCGCTCCGCAGCCCGCGTGAGGCTGCAACTGCCATCTGACCCAAAAATCGCCATGTTCGCGACGGCATCCGCCAAAAACCTCTTCAAGGACCCGCAGACACTTTGCAAGGCCCTTCACATCCTTGCTGACAGAATGCCAGAACTGCATTTCCTATGCGTCGGCACAGACTTGAAAGAACTGCGCGACCTGCCCAACCTCCACCAAATGCACTACATCAGCTCTCCCGCCAAGATGGCCGACTGCTACCGTGCATCTGACCTTTTCATCCACACGGCCCGCGCCGAGGCCTTCGGCAAGACGGTCACCGAGGCGATGGCCTGCGGCACTCCCGTCGCCGCCACCGCTGTCGGCGGCATCACCGAGCAGGTCGTCAACGGCAAGACAGGTCTCCTTTCCGCACCGCGCAATGCTGATGAACTGGCGCAAAACGCCCTTTCTTTACTCCAATACCCATCCGACGACATGCGCCCAACCTGCGCCTCCCACGCCTCACGCTACTCCCTCGATACCCAAGTGCATGCCTTCCTCAGTTGGTACGAGGATATTCTTGACGCACAATAGCCTAGACCAATGCCTTGAGATATTCAGTTCCTCCATTGTCATCCATTATCAAATCCTTGCCTTGATTCCAGCGATTTCCCCTGCATCCATTTGGGTGAAGCCAAAGCACTTCTTTCCAAGATCCTTCAGAGAAGCACCGATGAGATACAGCTCCTTATCGTCCAAGATGAGAAAACGGTCGTGGAACTTCTCGCTGTACTTGACATGGAGAGTCGGGTACTGTGAATTGAACATCGCCTCGTCCGTCGTCGAAATCTTCGGTCGCGGATTTCCGCTTTTGTCAGGATGTGCGGACGTGACGACCGTTGCCACGACATTGTCGCGTTTCTTTGCAAGCATGTCCAGCGTCTCGACCGTCGTCCAGTTGTCTATGAGCAGAATCGTCTCCGCCGCACGGGCGATGAGTTGCTCCACCAGCGCACGTGCGTCCCACAGTTGGCCGTCGAAAAACACACCCTGCAACAGCGGTGTCTGCGTCTGGACAAAGAAATCAACTTTCGCCTTGAGATCATCGAATTCTCTTTCGTGTTTGGCAATATGACGATCCAGCCTATCCTCAAGTTGATTCATGCGCGCATTGACAGAATAACCGCGAAGAAGGTAATCTCTTAATACCTTTGTGGCCCATTGTCGAAACTGGACGCCAAGTATGGAATTGACACGATAGCCGACTGATATTATAGCATCAAGATTATAGCAGGTAATGGTCCTATGGACACGCCGAGTACCTTCGAGACGAACTACCGAGAAATCCTCGGCAGTTGCCTTGCGGGACAATTCACCGACAGAATAGATGTTTTTCAAATGCAGACCGACATTATCCACACTGCATCCAAACAGTTCCGCCATCTGACCTTGCGTCAGCCAGACGGTCTCGTTTTCCACGCGCACATCCAGGCGTATGGTCTCATTTGGCTGATACACAATTATCTGATTCTCACTCATATTCCTCTCCCGTTCTGTCCTGGCCGTCTTGCCTTCCATGACTGGATTTTAAATGGTCCAAAAACTGTTCACGAATCCTGAATTCGCATTTTCTGCTTTAGAGAAAAATGAAAAACACGCCAAAAACTGTCAATGCATTTTAATGTAGCATCTTTCTCTTATTTATCCAATACATTAGTCAAAAAAAGATATTTTTGATAAAAGAGACCAAATCGCAATTCCATAAGCCTAAAGGGAGAGTCGATGAAGCTACAGTTTCTTGAAGGTATTCTTTCGGAGAACGCGTAAGCGGCCAGCGTACTTTAGTGCGCTACATTGGCAAGGCCCCCCCCATAGCTCCGTGCCAATTAGGGGCGCAGCAAAAAACATTGCCATTACCTACATTCTTTTGCAATATGCATTATTGATATATTTTTATACTATTGTCGCAACAGCACATCCAGCATTAGTCATCATCATCGTTTCCGCACAATAATACCAATCCTTGATGGAAGAAAGAATGGCCTCTTCTGCACCGTCTGGCTTTCAGGCGGTAGTACCATTCAGCTGTCACATCGTCATAGTCACGCTTTTCCCTAGAAGAATGCGATGATGGTTCGCGCTTTTTCACCGTAATGGTCGTCTTCACGCCCAACGTGAGCAGACAAGGCAGCACCTTGGGATTGAGTACGGAGGCAAAATCCGCCGCCGTCAGCCCCTTGCTGTCCTTCACGTGGCAATCCGCGCCATGTGCAGCCAGAAACTCCAGCGTCTGGGGCGAGCAGGAGAATACGGCGCAGAGGAACAACGGAATGCCGTCCTTGTCTGTCACATTAACCTCCGCCCCTTTGTCAAGCAGGTACTGGGCGATGTCCAACCGTTCCGCGCAGATAGCATGATGCAAGGGAGTGACACCCGCCTTGTTTTTCGCGTTCGGGTTCAAGCCGTGCTCGACAAGGTACTTGACCAGCTCCAAATCCATCCTGGCCGCACAATGAAGCAGAGTTTCGTCGCCATTGCCTACCGCATGAATGTCCGCACCATGATTGATGAGAAACCAGGCTGCGTCCAGTTTCTTACCCGCCAATGCGAAAAACAAAGGCGTGTCGTGGTTTTCGTCCTGATTGTTTACGCTCACGCCCGTGGCATCAATTAGCAGCTTCATGCAGGTAAGCTCTCCATTGTAGGCCAATTCGCGCATAATGCTTTCCGCGTTCGCCATCGTCTCCTTTCTGGCGGGGCAAAGTTTCGCTATTTTCAGTGCAACATCCTTCTGGTTGTCCGAAATGGCCTTGAACATGGCCTGTTCATAATCATCTGGCTTGGCAATGGATTTGCAATAGTCAAGCAGGCGAGAAACAACTTTGTATTTTCTCTTTTTTACCGCAAGCGGAATGAGGTTTTCCTTGTCAATAATGCTCGCATCTGCGCCATTCTCCAGGAGAAACTCCAGTATTTCATAATCTTTTTTCCCAAGCGCATCCCTGTCGTTATGGAAAAGCCCTATTCCAAGCATTCTTTTCACATGGAATGCCAAGGGAGTACCTCGCCACTTGCTGCAATAGTTGATATCAGCCCCCCGTTTCACAAGAGTCTTCAGCACTTCAATATCTGGTATCTGAAAACAGCGGAAGATAGGTGTGATATCAGCATCGTCTTTCCAAATCTCATTGACATCCACTCCGTTTTTGAGCAAATACTCCACGATTGTCTTGGACAAGCCTAATTGTGCACTCCAAAGGGATGGACGGGTCGTTCGGATGGTTGCGCCGTGCTTTATCAGATAGTCGATAGTATCCGTGCTACAATGTGCAAACGCCACATCCAGCAGGGTGTTGCCTTCGGAATCGCGCACCTGAATGTCGGCACCATCCTCTACAAGCCTCTTGAGCTTCTCAAGCTCATTCTTCCTAACCAGATCAAAAAGTTTTTTTTCACGCAAGGGACCTCTTTTTGTCTGTTCATATTTGCAACACAAATCCAGAATGTATTTAACAATGTGCCTATTACCTGTCTCCAGAGTTTTATCAAGTGTCTTGTCAAGAATCGCCTGACGTCGTTCTCCGCTGTATGCCTTCAGCAGCATCTGAAACGCGGCCAGGTTTCCCTCGAGGGCTGCAACCTCGATAGGCAATATACCATCCCAATCCATGACATCTTCCTCAGCACCATACTTCAGAAGGAGTGCCATCACTGCCACATTTCCTTTCGCTGCCGCGTGATGCATCACAGTTTTCCCATTATGCTCTTTAGCCTTGACATCAGCGCCCTTTTCCAGCAAATATCTCACGATTTCCAAGTTGTCACCATCGATTGCCGCCATGAGCAAGGTTAACTTCTCACTCCTTGTATAGCCTTTGACGTTGACATCCGCCCCATGCTCAGCCAACAGTTTAACGCCCTCCAAATTGCCGCTCTCCACGGCAGCAAATAACGCTGGCTCAAAACAGTCGACTGGACGGTATTTCCATTTTGAGGATGCTTCCAGAAGAAAACGAAGTATAGCCGTATCCTTTTTATAGGCGGCAATATAGGCTGTATTCCGTAAAACACCAACATTTTCGTTGATTGAAGGCACCTTGTCCCAAATCAGCCTGACGGCCTCCAGACTACCCACTTTCGTCCCCGCCTCCAAGGCGTCTTTGAGGATGTTTTCCCCAATGCGTGCTGGATTCAGCGTCTCCAAGACAAAAGCAAGGTTCTCCAGATTGCCACCCCTTGCCGCACCTTCAAGAAGGTCGTGCGCCCAAAGCTCCTGCACGCTGGCGGCATCAATAGTTTTTAGGGCGTCGCGCAGCAATCCAAGGCTTCCCTGCGCCGCTATCATGCGCAGGGAATCACCCTGTGTGACATCTGCACCGTGCTCAATGAGGCACCTGGCAACCGCCTCTTGCTTCGCAGGTTCAATCTCTAAAATCGATTCAAAGAAAAACAAATCAAAAAGCGGGACTTGGTCCGTCACGGGGTCACATTCATTGGGGTCTTCCCCTTCTTCTAGAAGGGTCTTCACCATTTCAAGGTCCCCATACGCAGCAGCCAGCGACAACAAACGAAGCCCTTTGCGGGAAACGCCTGCTGCCAGAAGCCGTTTGACTTTCGGATAATTGAGCTGGACAATGGCATCCTGCATCGGGGTAACGCCTTTCGCGTCCTTGACATGCGGCGAGGCCCCTGCCTTCAGCAGAATATCAACCGTTTCTGGGGTTCTGGCATAATAGAGTGGCGTCCTCCCCGAATCATCTCGGCGGTTGGGGTCGCCTCCATTCGTATAGATGAACTCCACGATATCCGCAGAGCAGAAATCGATATGACTCGCAAAATTATATTTTCTATCTGCCTCCTTCAAATCAACCCCCAACTTGACAAGTTTCTTCAGGTATTCCAGGCTGCAATCGTTTTCAATGGCGGCCAGGACTGGTGGCGTGATGTTTTCAGATGCAACTCCGTTTATGTTCGCCCCATGCTCAATCAGCAGCTTGACCAACCACATTTCGTCTTGTTCGTCATCCTGGTCATCATCTTCATCTTTGTTGAATGCAAGGTCAATGGCATGGCATAACGGCAAGACA
>JAFTAC010000682.1 GCA_017458805.1 Victivallales bacterium
CCACGGCTGTTTTGGGGAACTGCGTCCCGCGTTCCCTAAAGGGGTGGATTGTGCCCGACCGTGCGAACCTTCATATTGCCGACGTGGAGGGCACGGCCCGTTGTGGAATGGCCAACAGGCCGTTCCTGACGCAGATAACCTGTGCGGCCCCCGTCACAGCCGTCTCCGCCAAACTGCTTGTGGCGCCTGCTGCGGCGCGCAAGGGGGGGCGGATGCTTCGCGTCATCCCGTTCAGTTTCCGCAACGCCATTTGCGTGACGGAGTGCGAGACCGAATGGGTTGTCATGGCGACGCAGAGCCGCACGATGCGCCTCTCGCTGGAGGAGGAGCAGATGCTGACGCTTCGAGTTGAATCCGCCGTGGCGTGGACGACCAGGCCACCGACGGGATTCTGCCCGCGCATCTCCGTGTGGGACATCTTGATACCGAAGAGAAGGGAGCGTGAACTCGTGCTCCACTTCTATGGCCCAGGCATTGTCTGGATGGAGGGTTCAAATGCCTCTTGACATGGCACAATTCCTGCGGAACTCCATTTCGGTGGACCGATACGATTCCCTTCGCACCACGACGGATGCGACGGCGAAAGCAGTCTCCACTGGCGAGACGGGCACGCTGATGGGAACGGGCTTCGTGGTGGAGAACGACCCCATCGCTGAGCTGATGGACTCCATGGAGGAGCTCTCCTTCCAATTCGAGGAACAGGAAAGCAAGAACGTCGGCGAGCGGAAGCTCGGGGAGACGCGAGGCAGGGACAACCCCTACCTCCGCGCACTTGAGAACTGGCAGAAAACCCTGCCTGACATGCCTGGCGAGCAGTTCACGCGCTCGCTTCTGGCAATGCTTCGGCAGGCTCGAAGCACGGGCCAGTTGCCGACTCCACAGGATTTGCTTCGAAATCTGGCCGAGGGATCCGACGACCCCTCCCACCAGTTCGCGATGCTTGACATCCTGGAGCAGGCTCTTGCTGACAGCGAAACCGATTTTCGCTCCCTTGTCGAGGCCGCCCGCAAGGAGCTGGTCTCGCAGAAGGGACCAGAAATACGCGCGGGCATCAACCTCGCCTCCGAGGTGAATGCACGTGCAACCTCCCCCGAGGAGATGCAGGATCTGCGTGACACCTACCGTGGGGAGATTCTCGGCTTCTCCACGCCTCAGCAGTGCTTCCGCTCCATCATGGGGTCGCGCGGCGCGGCGGGGCTTCAGCAGACCATCGATTTCCTCACCGCGGGCTGCGGAGTGGATTTGCAGAGCGCAACCCCCTCCAAGAGCCCCGAGGAGCTGCGGCGCATCATGCTTGACCTGCAGTGCGTCCAGGTTCTTAAGACGGTTCTGGACCGCATGACTGGTCTGGAGGGGCGCATGGAGACGCAGTTTGGCGAGCATTGCCTGCTGAACGGCGAGCAGATGACGGGCAAGATCATGGACTTCACGGAGTTCTCCTTCGTCGGAGTCGATGACATACGCTCCTTCATCTCGGGCTGCGGCATCGAGAAACTGCTGGCGCGGATGGACTTCTGCCGCGAGTTGACTGGCGTCTTCCGCCAGCTCTCCTCGCGTCTCTTCTCCAACGAGCAAGACCGTATTCGGCTGATTGACACCGCCCAGGAGCATCTGGACGGTATCGTCGCCGAGGAGTACGAGCAGGAAGATGAAGACGACGAAGCAGAGGAGGGCAGGCGATGACGGCACCCAAGTGGCTCAACGCTGTCCTTCAGGAGTTCGGCGAGGGCATCGAACTCCGCTCCTTCGGGCTGAATGACCAGAACGCGGCGCAACTGCGCTTCGAGACGGGGAGCTCCCTGCGCTTCGAATACGCCTTTGAGTCGTTGGTCATCGCCATGGAGGTGCCTGCGTCGCAGAATGCGGAACTGATGAAGCGGCTCCTCATGTATGCGCAGCCCGAGCGAAAGCCCTCGTTCAAACTGCGTGTCGGCTACCTTGCAAAGGCTTCCAGCGTTGTCTTTGTGGCGCGCCTGGCCGAACGCGAGGTGACGCTGCCCGCCATCAACGCCGTCTTCACGGAGTTGTGGCACATCGCCGAGGACTTCAGGAGGAGGATTGTATGAAAGTCAACCATACAACGGAATCCATACGGTTTGACAAGGGCATCTCCATCGCGGAGTACGCGCAGGGGGAAGTCGGTCATTCAGCACGGGAGCGTCAGGAGCAGTCGCTGCTGCCTGGTTCCACCACCGTCAGCGAGGCCCTGGCTAACATCTTCCCCGAGGGGCAGAGCGTCACGGGGGAGATCATGAGCGCGCTAGTCGCGGGTAACTCCGCGTTCCTGCGCACACCAAACGGCTTCAACCAGGTCGCACGGGAGACCATCCGTCTTCTGCGCGAGAAGAACACACCTGCTGCACAACGAGCCGTTCGTGAACTGGATGGACTCTTGGCCGACACGGAGCTGTTCGAGCAGTACCGCGCCGCCCTTCTCGAATCATAATAGTTACTTCAAATCTGTCACCATAAATGAACCTTACCAATTTCAGTAACGTATTCAGCCGTTTCGGCGACCTGGTGCTGGCCGTGCTTATCGTCTGCATCATCGGTCTGCTGATTGTGCCGTTGCCGACGAAAGTCGTCGATTTGCTGATTGCCATCAACATCATGATTTCGACCGTGATGCTGATGCTGTCGCTGTATCTGCCTCGCGCGCTGAACTTCTCAACCTTCCCCTCGATGCTGCTCTTCACAACGTTGTTCCGCCTGGCGCTGAACGTGACGACCACGCGACTCATCCTCCTGAAGGCCGACGCTGGTGAAATCATCTACACCTTCGGCAACTTCGTTGTCGGCGGCAATTTCGTGGTTGGCGCGGTCATCTTCCTCATCATCACCATCGTGCAGTTCGTGGTGATTGCAAAAGGTGCTGAACGTGTTTCCGAAGTGGCGGCACGCTTCACATTGGACGCCATGCCAGGTAAGCAGATGTCCATCGACGCCGACTTGCGCGCAGGGGCCATCGACCAGGATTTGGCGAAGCAGCGCCGTAACGAGCTGGCCAAGGAATCGCAGCTATACGGTGCCATGGACGGTGCCATGAAGTTCGTCAAAGGCGACGCCATCGCGGGGCTCATCATGACCTCCATCAACATCGTTGGCGGTATTTGCATCGGCGTTTTCATGAACGGCAAGGACATAGCCTGGTCCGCCACCAAATACGGCATTCTCACCATTGGTGACGGTCTGGTCTCCCATATTCCCGCGCTTCTCGTCTCCATCACGGCAGGTATCATTGTTACGCGCGTCTGTGACGTTGACAACAAGCCTCTGGGCCAGGACATCATCGACCAGTTCTTCGCGCAGCCGAAAGCTATCA
>JAFTAC010000683.1 GCA_017458805.1 Victivallales bacterium
CACTGCGCCTCACTCAACCAGAACCTGCTGGAGAGCGAGCTGTTCGGTCACGAGAAAGGGGCCTTTACGGGAGCCACCTCACGTTTCATAGGACGTTTTGAATCTGTCGAGGACGGCACTCTCTTCCTAGATGAAATTGGCGAAATCAGCCTGCCGACCCAGGTCAAGCTGCTGCGCGTGCTGGAAAACCGCACCTTCGAGCGCGTCGGCGGTACGGAACAGCTCAATATGCGGGCGCGCCTGGTCGCCGCCACCAACCGCGATATGGCGGCGATGGTCCGTGAAGGCACCTTCCGCGAAGACCTCTACTATCGAATGAACGTCGTCACCATCGAGATTCCCCCACTGCGCGAGCGCAAGGAGGACATCCCTGCCCTGCTCGATTTCTTCCTCAAGCGGAATGCGGATGCAAAGTCGCACCACATCGTCGGCTTCTCCTCCGAGGCCGTCAACCTCCTGACCGCCTACGACTGGCCAGGCAACGTGCGCGAACTGCGCAACTGTGTGGAGCGCATGACCGTCTTTGCACGCGGGCAGGTGCTTACGCTAGGCGACGTACCTGCGGAAATACGCCAGAGCATCGCAAAGCAGTTCGAGCAGAGCAAACAGACGCCGCAACAGTCGCAAGAAGCTGCCACTACTCCGTCGAGTGAAACACTGGACGTCAAGTCCAACGAAAAAGCGCTAATCCTCAAGGCACTTGCGGAGTGCAACGGCAATCGCTCCCACGCCGCTGAAAAGCTGCAGATTTCGCGCAGAACCCTGCAGCGCAAGCTGAAGGAATATGGGATTCAATAGATGCGCCCTCCCCTTTACACCCTACTGCTCAATGGAAACGCTCAATGCCAGGCGTGTGCCCACCAGTGCGTCATAAAGCCAGGCGGGCACGGGCTTTGCGGGCAACGTTCCTTCAATGGCACCGTTTTCACAGTTCCCCGTGATGCCGTTTCTGGCCTTGCCATCGACCCGATGGAGAAGAAGCCGCTCTACCACTTTCTGCCTGGTCACGAGGTTCTGAGTTACGGAACGGTGGGTTGCAGCCTCGCATGCCCCTTCTGCCAGAATTGGGACATTTCGCAAGTCGGCAGGGATGAACGTGCAAACGGTGTGATACATCCCGTCAATGCGGAAGAAATAGTCGCTCTGGCTGTCCAGCGCAATGTCCCTGCCATCGCCGCCACCTACAACGAGCCCGTCATCGGCGCGGAATGGACTGCCGACATCTTTGAGCTTTCACACACGAAAGGCATCCGCACTGTCCTTGTCTCCAACGGCTTCGCATCGCCAAAGGCTGTCGCGCTTCTGGCTTCCCTGACCGACGCCGCAAACATCGACCTCAAGGCTGGCACCAACGATGGCTACCGCCAACTGGGAGGCCGTTTGCAGCCCGTCCTCGATGCCATCACTGAGCTTCACAGGCAGGGAGTGTGGCTTGAAGTCACCACGCTGGTCGTGCCTGGCTTCAACAACACCCCTGCGCACTATACGGCTATAGCGGAGTTCATCGCCAGCCTATCGTGCGACATCCCGTGGCACATCTCCGCCTATTTCAGCACCTACAAGATGCCGCCGTCTCCAGAGTTCACCCCGTTGAGCGACATCGAGGCCGCCGTGCAATACGGCGAACAAGCGGGGCTCCACCACATCTACACGGGCAACTTGCGCCCGAATCTCTCGCGTTCGGACACGCTTTGCCCGCACCGCGGCAGAAAGCTCATCCAGCGCTTCAACTACACCCTCAACGGAAACACCATCAAAAACGGCAAATGCCCCGACTGCGGAACTTCCATCGCAGGAGTTTTCGACTAAACTGACAGGTTCTGGTGCATGCAACGCGCGCCTGGTGCCCCAGGTGCCCCTGGTGCCCCTGGTGCGCGCAACGCGCGCACTTAGCTCCCCAGGCTTTATACCCGCCCCTTCCGCTTCTCCACAAAACATGTTAGCCCCCAAAGATCTTCGCAAGCACCCCATTTTCAAGAAGCTATGCAGCGAGGCCGCCAAGGCCGCCGCAAAGTACGACATGCTTCACGAGGGCGACCGCGTCCTGGTGGGCATCAGCGGCGGCGAGGACAGCCTGACTCTCATGCACGTGCTTGACCAGCTGCGCCTCCGTGCGCCCTTCAAGTTCACGCTCTATGCCGTCACTGTCGATATGGACTTTGCCAGCTTCAAGGTGGAGCTGCTGCGCGACTACTGCCTAGCCCAAGGGTGGGACTGGCGATGCGTCACTCTCGCAGGCCAGGAGCTGCTCAAATCCAAACAGGCGGAGGAGCGTCCCTGCGCACTCTGCTCACGTCTGCGGCGCGGACAAATCCACGCCATGGCTGACCAACTCGGCTGCAACGTCATCGCCCTTGGCCAGCAGCTGGACGACCTCTGCGCCAGCCTCCTGATGGCCCTCTTCCGTGGCGGCGGGCTGAAGACCATGGGGCCAAACGTCCCCGCCGACGGCTCCACCAAGCGCCTTGTCCGCCCCTTGTGCACCATCCGCAAGGCGTTGATACACGAACTAGCCCTGCTGATGGAATACCCCTCCATCCGCTCCTGCCCCTACGAGGAGAAGCTTAAGGAGGACGGCGACCGCGCCTATCTCGAAAACCTCCTCACGCAGTTGGACGCCCATTTCGGCGACGTGAAAGGGGCCATGCTTACCTCCATGAGCGACGTGCGCCTCGCCCACCTCCTCGACACGCGCTACCTCTCGGGCCTCGAAACCGACGCTGGCAAACTGTGAAAAGTAATTGAGGCAACCTCCTTATGACCTCCCCCACACAGCTATATGGACTGACCGTTCTTGAGAGATGCGGGCGCGGCGCCTTCGGCGAAGTCTTCTACTGCCAGGAGGCCACAGGCAAGAAGGTTGCGCTGAAGGTCGTCTCCAAGATGGCAATTGGCTCCAGTTGGGAACGGGAACTCAAAGGCATCACCAACTACCGCCGAATGCTGGAAAACACGCCAGGAATCCTGCAAATCTTCCATGTCGGCGAAGATAACGACTCCTTCTACTACACGATGGAGCCTGCCGACGCCGTGCCAGGTCAAGACCACTACCGCCCCGACACGCTGGCGGTGCGCCTGGAGAAGGGACCTTTGCGCCATGAGGAGGTCATCTCGACGCTGCGCACCATCCTGGAGGCCATCACCGCTCTGCACCTTGCGGGCTTCGCTCATCGCGACATCAAGCCAGACAACATCCTCTTCGTCGATGGCGTCCCCAAACTAGCCGATCTTGGGCTGCTCTCCACCCTCTCTGTCACAACTACCCAGCTGGCGGGCACGCTTGATTTTCTGCCTCCCGAGGCCCTTCTCAGTGAAACCTCCAGCACAAGCCGCGAGGCCAGCCAGCAAAACGACCTCTACGCCTTCGGCAAGCTCATCTACTGCTGCATAACGGGCAATCCTGCCAATGCCTTCCTCTCCATTCCGCCAGAGATGCCTCTGACGCAGTTCAACAAGCACTTCTGTCGGCTGGCCATGCATCTGTGCGACAAGGAGCCGACATGCCGTCTGCGTACCGTTACCGCTGTCCGAAAGGAGTTCGAGCGCACCGTCCGCCTCTGCAACAATGGTGAGAACCTGAAAGATGCTCTGCGCTATCACGTTCTTCTTCTGGGGCGCAGCCTCCGTTCCCTCGCCGTACGCAATGCCCGCCGCTGGCAAAAACACCCGATTGGACTCTCGATTGCCACCACGGCAGTTCTGGCCCTAGGCATCACGGTAGGCATCCTTACCACCCGCCATGATGCAGAAGCGGAAAGGATCGCCGATGAGATTGAGAGCCAGCGGAAGCTGATGGAAACCGCACC
>JAFTAC010000684.1 GCA_017458805.1 Victivallales bacterium
GAGCATATCGATGCTGCCCTCTGCCACTATCTCCGCAGTGTAGGCTGCCTTGAGTTCCTTTGCAATATAATCAAAGGGGGCAGAGACGGCATCGCCCGCATACTTGTTGGGCATCGCATCGTCGGCAAAATCACCTGCAATGCCGAACATTGCGCCTGCCATGCTGCGGAAAAACTTGCGCACGGCAGTGGCCTTAACCGTCTCCGTAACATGCACAGCAATACCGAAACGATGCTCAACACTCTCTTTGAAGAGGATGCGCTTTATCCAGCCTGACGGCACAGAGAGTCCTTTCGCAAAGGAAAGCAGCTTCACGGAGCTCTTCGAGGCCACCTGCATACGCGGCCAAATCAGCTCGACGGTGACCATTCGCTTGCACGCTCCACTTCCAAACTCCGAGGCCGACAGCTCTACGCTGTTCAACAGTATCTCAAGTTCCCGTTTTCCGCTCTCCTTCGCTGGCATTTGAGCCTCCTGTGGTTTTGTTCTGTTTTTCTGACGCCAAGGCCACAGGCCCTGGCAACCTTTTTTGCTGACGCCAGGACCACAGGCCCTGGCTACACGCACGCCCTAGCTACGCATTCCACCATTTCTGGAGGTTTGCAACGGTCTCCAGGATGTCGCGTTTCTGCTCGTCGTTCTCCTGGATTTCGCGCTCGATGATGAACTCGCCGTCGAAGCCGATTTCCTTGAGGCGCGGCAACAGACGCGGGAAGTTGACAAAGCCCTTGCCGACCTGCACTTCGCGCCCCAGCTTCATGCCATCCGTCGGCGGCAGACCGTCCTTGACATGCATGTTGCGGACATACTTGCCGAAAACCTCAACGGCGTCCACGGGATTACCCTTGCCGTAGAGAATCAGGTTGGCGGGGTCAAGATTGATGCCCATGTTGCCGCTGGCAATCTCTTCGATGACTCGAAGCAGGACGACTGGTGTCTCCTGCCCCGTTTCAAACCAGAAGCCAAGTCCTAGCGACTTGCAGTATAGCGCAACCTCCGCAATCGCGTCGCGGACAGGCCCGTACTCGGGGTCCGTCATGTTCTCGGGGATAAAGCCGCAGTGGGTGATGATGGCAGGTGCGCCAATCTTCTTCGCAAAATCCGCGCCCTTCTTCAACTCGCCAATGCGTTGCTGGCGATACTGCCGCGGCACGAGCCCCAGCGTGATGGGACCGCCCGTGAAATTCCATTCACGTGGGGCGCAATAGCCAGCCCAGAAAGCACACACACGCACATCGGTGCGTTTGCTCTGCTCAATCACCTTCTCGGCGTTCTCGTCTGTAAACAGGCTAACATCCCATCCCGTCAACTGTGTCTGATGAAGCCCAAGCCCCTGGATTCTGTCAAAAAGACAGTCCAATTTGGCGGGATTCAATGAACTCATTGTACCTATTTTCATTCTTTTTCCTCAAAATATTATCACCGCGCGAAACGCGCGGTGTACAGAACAAAGCTCACCAACCATCAGATCTGGCTGGCCAGGAACTTCTCCACGAGGTGGACGCTCTTGCGGGCATCCTGGATGCAGGTTTCGGGGGTCTCGCCCGACTTGATACAGTCAATGAAGTGCCTGTTCTCAAAGTAGTAGCCGTAGAACTTAAAGAACTGGTCGCTTCCAGCGAGTTCGCGTCCATCCAGCAGGATGCTATCTTCCTTGGCGGCCCCTGTGGCGGCCAGAGAGTAGCTAATAGCACCCGTGTGCGTGAGAATGCGGCTCTTCATGTCAACCTGCGCACCCATGCCCAGGTCAATGAAGGCGCTCACGCCGACACCGTGCATCTGGAACTGGTGGACACGCCCACCAACGCGGTAGTTCGCCTTGATGATACCCGTGGCGCCATTGTCGAAGACGCAGATGCCGTTCCAGGCATTATCGACCTCGCTGTCATAGCGGTTCACCACCATGGCGGCCTTGACCGCCTCGTCGCCGTCCGAGAGATAGCGCATCAAATCGACGGAGTGGATGGTGTCTGAGACAAAGGACGGGAGCGAACCCTTGTCGAAAGCGGCATCGCCAAACTTGAAGAAGCAGCCTTCAACCTGTGTTACCTTGTTTGTGGTAGCCTTGACGATTTCCTTGGTCTTGCGCACGACTGGGATGAAACGGCGGTTGAATGCGACCATCACGTTCTTGCCTGTCTTGTCGGCCTTGCGCGCAAGTGAATCCGCCTGGTAGGAGGTGATGCCCGGGGGCTTCTCCAAAAATGCGTGATACCCATGTTCGATGGCGAGGGTGGCCACATGGAACATGCTGCCTGGCTCGACCAGGCAATAAACGGCGTCAATATCCTCGTTGGCGAACATATCGCGCATCAGCGTGTAGGTCTTGGGGATGCCCCACTTCTCCGCCTGTTCCTTGGCGCGTTCAGGAATGAGGTCGCAAATGGCGACCAACTGCACGTCTTCCATCTCGCTCAAGGAGGGCAGATGCACGCTTCTCGCAATGCCACCAGCGCCGACCACCGCAACTTTTACGGTGCCACCACTTGAAGAACTGCTGCTCATTCGTGTCTCCTTTTGTGTTTAATATACTATTAATCAGGCATTCAAGCCTTCTTATACGAGAAAACAACTTCTGTCTGCCCCCTTCTCTTACCGTTATCATCGAATCACTCCGTCACAATAGACAGTCGTTGTTCGAGCTTGGGCGCCACGCCAAGCACGTTCCAGAAGCCCAGCGCATAGAAGATGGTGTCCTTTCGTTCAGGCAGCGTCACAAGGCGCATGAAAGACACCTTCTTTCCTGGCTGTATGTTTCCGAAATAGAACATCTTGTCGCTTAGGCTGCTTTCCGCTGAGAAACTGCGCACAATCAAGTTGCCGACAGGTTTCGGTCCATCGTTGGCAACCTCCACCGTAATGGAAATGATATCCCCCGCCTTCGCCTGGGAGGGGGCCGTGACCTTCACCTTCACGCCATCGGGAGAGGACTGCTTCAGCTGGTGGAAATCCAGCCCAAATGCCTCCAGCAGATCAGGTGTCTCCTCCACGGCGACGCCAGGCAGCTTTGGCACATCGCGCCGTATCATGTTTCGCGTGATGGTCAGGGACTTCGCCCCCAGGTCATCACACCCCGCCACCACACGTATCTCCTTGACGCGCAGGTCATCGAACTTGGAGACGAGTTCCTGGCGGCTGTCAAAGTAGTATCCTTTGGCGTCGGTGTTCACGGTCTTGTTGTCAAACGAAATCTTGCGGTTGACCATCGGGCCAGCATCGACAATCTCCTCGCGTGTGGATTTTTCGCCCTCGAAAACCTTGTCAGGCACAAGGATGTAATCGACGATGGTGCGTTCCGTGGGGTCCGCCTTGCCTGCATTCTCCCGAACAACCTCCATAAGCATCTCATAGATGCGCACTTCGTGGTGCGTGAGAATGGTCTTGTAGCGAAACGCAAAGCACGGGAGGGAGGCGCTGCTATCCACAAGCGTGAACGAAAAATCCTCTTTTTTGTCGGTTTTGCGAATCTCCGTGCGGAGGTATTTGCCTCTTCGGGGCTCCTTCGTCTGGGCATTGAACTGTGTGCAGAGTGCCATTGCGACCATCAGGAGGGAGAGGATTCGAGCCAGTTTGAACGATACTTTTTCCATCATGCACCCCCTATTTCACCTGCGCCATGTCGGCAATGATTCTGTCCCAGCGGTTCTGCCAGCCTGTCTTGGCGCCGGTCACCAAATAGTAGCCTAGTGACGGGAACTTCGCGAACTTAAGTTCACCGAATGTCGGTTGCCTTCCAAGCTTGCAGGCAGGGTCCCATATCCAGTACATCTTCACACCGAAGCGCTCAGACATGCGCACGACATCGGGTTCATCGACGCCCCAGGGCTGAATCGACCATATTGCGCAGACAGGCTTGAAGCCTACCTGATTCATCAGCTTCATCTCCGCCATGGTCGGCAACTTGTAAAGGGCCTTTTCCCGCTGGCTAAAGTCTCTTGCGTAGAAATAGGCCTCCTCCAATGTCACATTCCCCGCACTGACGGGCTTGCTGCTCACGTAGAAGGAGTTCTTGCCAGCGGCAATCAATTGGAACTCAACGCCTGTACGGCTAGTGAAAACGCGCGGCGGAGGCACGTTTCTGATTGCGACTTTCACGCGCTCATGCAACCCTTGCATACGCTTGGCAAGAGCATCCTGCGAAGTCCCCATCGTGCGCAACTGCGTGCGAGCCTCCCCCAGATAGGCGGAGACCTGCGGCAAAAGTCCACCTGCGGCCATAGACTTGTCAATCATGCCAGCCAGCTCAACCTGACGCCCCGTGGCCTCCTTGACCTCCTCGAAGATATCCTGCACGGCATGACGGATGCGGATGAGTTCGGTCAATTGCGCATCGGAATCGGTCATACGCTGGGCGGTATAGAAGGAAGCCTCGATTTGCTGCACTGTCTTGTCCCGCTTCTCCTTTGCATCCGTCTCATTCAGAAGCATCTCCCTGATTTTCAGAACAGCACTTCGCTTTTCATATTCTTCAATGGCAGGGAAATCCCCACCCTTGTTTTGGGCTTGGCAGAGGATGCAGCCCAGCATCACAACCAGCAATAACTTCATTTTCACCTCTCAAATCGTTTCTTTTGCACTGTTCGCCGTTGCAAAATCCACTTATTGCATTATATTAGACTGTGTTTAGGTCCGGTAGCTCAGCTGGACAGAGCAACTGCCTTCTAAGCCGTAGGTCGGGCGTTCGAGTCGCCCCCGGACCGCCACCATTTTCATGCCGCAACTTTTCAGGTTGCGGCTTTTTTTGTTCTCTAGAAACTCTAGATACTCTAGAAGCTCTAGATTTTCTAGAAGTTCTAGATACTCTATAATCTACCGCCACTATGGCAACTCTGCAAGCCGCTTTATAATTCTTTTTTGTCACTCAAAGGAGAAACATCCTTACAGACTGGTGCGCGCGTTAACGCGCACACACGGCCTCACCAAGGCAAATGTCCGCCGCTTTGGCATGGCAACTGGCAAGCCTCACCGAAGCGTGGTGGCAACGTATTCCTTGATGACCCCCTTGACGGGTTCCAGAAGCACCTTACGTGTCGGCAGAGCCTTGAGGGCCTCCAGAGTGGGGTGGACGGCCAGTCCAGGTTCCAGCGCCTTCTCGATGGTGGCGGCGAACTTCGCTGGATGAGCGGTGGCGAGGCAAACCGTCGGCACACCTTCGACAGCGTACTGTTCGGCAACGGCAACGCCAACGGCGGTATGGGGGTCAAGCAGATAGCCAGATTCGCGGTAATAGCGGCGGATGGTCTCCAGCGTCATGGCGGTGTCGCCACGTCCTGCGGCGAAGCCTTCGTCTTTGCCAGGGACTATGATACGCTTGTCTTTCGCGAACAAAGCCATGGTCTCCCGCACCTTGGCAGCATCCTGCCCCAGGCGGTAATAGAGATAGCGTTCGAAGTTGCTGGCAACCTGGATGTCCATGCTCGGGCTCAAGGTAGGCACCACCTTGCCCAGGCTGTATTCGCCCGTGTTGAAGAAGCGGCTCAGGATGTCGTTCTCGTTGGTGGCAAGGATGAGACGGGAGATGGGAGCTCCCATCCGCTTGGCCATGTAGCCCGCGAAGATATCCCCGAAATTGCCAGTCGGCACGGAAACCTGAATGGAGGAAGCTCCCGTCGCCTCCGTCACGCGGAACGCACTCCAGAAGTAATAGACGATTTGCGCCAGCACACGCGCCCAGTTGACGGAGTTCACGGCGCCCAGGTGGTAGTCCCGCTTGAAGGCCATGTCGTTGAAGAGCTCCTTGAGCACGCGTTGGCCGTCGTCGAAGGTGCCCTTGATGGCAATGCAGTGGACATTGGCGTCGGGAACGCTGGTCATCTGCCGCTCCTGCAAGGGGGAGACTCGCCCTTCGGGGAACATGATGAAGATGTCGATGCCCGCCTTGCCGCGCACGCCATGGATGGCGGCGCTTCCCGTGTCGCCGCTGGTGGCTCCGATGATGTTCAGCTTGCCTTTCGTGCGCGCCAGCAGATACTCGAACATATTGCCCAGGAACTGGAGCGCGATGTCCTTGAAGGCCAGCGTCGGTCCATGGAACAACTCGCAGATGAAGAGTTTCCCGACTGCCTTCACGGGCACCACCTCAGGCACGGCGAATGTGCTGTAGCTTCTCTGCACCAGAGCCTTCAAGTCATCTGCCGGCACGGCATCGCCGATAAAGCCACTCATCACCTCGTAGGCAAGCTCGGGGTAGGAGAGCTTGCGCCACTCCGAAAGTTTCGAGGTGACATCAGGTATTGCGGCTGGGATGAGGAGACCGCCGTCATCGGCAAGTCCCATCATCACGGCTGCATTGAAATCAACGGGGGCAACACCACCACGGGTGCTAACGTATAAAGGTCTATCCATATCACTAACCACTAACCACTAACCACTAACCACTAACCACTAACCACTAACCACTAACCACTACATTTCCGACAATTCCGCTATGAATGCGGCCATCTCTTTTGCCGCATCGGGATGCGCCAGAACCTTGAGCTTTTCGCCCATCGTCTTGAACTTTGCACCGTCAGCCACAAAACTGGCGACAATCTCCTTCAGGCCCGATGCCGTCGCGGTCGCCTGGGGCAGATGAATGGCGCCTCCGACGCTCTCCGCGAGTTTCGCGTTGACCGTCTGGTGGTCGTCCGCCGCCGTCGGCAGGGGAATGATAACTGCTGGCTTCCCGAAGAGCGCCAATTCACACAGGCTGGAGGCCCCGCCACGGCAGATGACCAGCTGCGACGCCAAATAGCACTTTTCAATGGATGAATCGGCACGGCGAATAGAAGCCTTCACGCCAGATGCCTTGTAGGCTTCCTCCAGCGCAGCGTTGTCATCCGTGCCAGTAAGATGCATGAACTGCACCTTGCCAGCGAACTCTCCAATCTGGCCCGCCATCTCCGTAAAGAGCTCGTTGATGCGGCGAGCCCCCTGGCTGCCACCAAAGACAAGGATGGTCGGCACACCGTTATCCAACCCCAGCGATGGAAGGAAGGTGTCATCCTCCACGGGATGCAATGCAGCGTTGATAACCGTATCGCGCAGAGGCATTCCCAAACATTTTGAACGTGTGCCTTTAAGTTGCCCCTCATCGCAAAGCGGAAGCGAGAGGCCGATGCCACGTGCCCGTGAAATGAGCATCCTGTTCGCCTTTCCCATGAAGGCATTGCCCTCATGCAGCACCAGCGGAACGCTCTTCGGAACCGTCCAGCAGGTCAACCAGGAGGCATAGCTTCCCATGCCAAGCACGACATCGGGCGCAACCTCTTTCAAAACCGCCTTCGCCTTCGACCAGCCACTCAAGAATCTGAACGGAAGCCTCAGAAGCCCGCCAAGACCTTGTGGAGCCGTGATAAATGGCATCTCCACTGCAGGCAGTCCCGAGTTCTTTGCAAGCTCCAACTGCTCGGGCGCGTGTTTGCCCGCAACCAGCAGCGTCACCTTGTTGCCCAAATTGCAAAACTCGCGCGCAATGGCCAGGGTCGGGTAGAAGTGTCCGCCTGTCCCGCCACACGCTATCGCCAAATGCTTTTTCTGTGCCATATTGTCCTTATCTTCCAATGAACATATTAAATCTAGAGCATAAAGAAAAAAACGGCACCTCTCTTAAAGTGAGCTGCCGTTTTTTCAATCAAAGCCGATGTAACCAGCCTACATGGGGACGCCGAGCGTGCTGTTTTCCCAGCCAGCTGGCGCACTCCAAGGCAGGTTCTGCGAATTGTTGTCCCCCACACTGACGCAACTGGAAAACAGTAACGTCAATGCGAACGCAGCCACTATGCAAGCAAGCTTAGTCATCAGTGCTTTCGCTGCTGGCATTGGCACCCATGAAGACCTTCGCGCCCTTCGGGATGTCACCAGAACGCCTTGAAATCTCGATGAGGCTTATCTTGTCCTCAGCCTTGGAGACAGTGCCAGAGGCAAGGAACTTGCCTGTTTCATCGGAGATGACAACCAGGACGCCCTTCACGATGTCCTTGTTGCTCAAATCGCAGATGACATAGTTCCACTCAGAGTTGTCCAGCAGCACATAGCCAACAATCTTGGGGTTGATTTGCTCAACGCTCTCAAGCACGGGTCTGGAGGCACTGTCCTCGCCACCCAGCTCGCGGATGCGCTCATTGGCCTTCGCCAGCTTCTTCGTGAGGCCTTCGCTCTCTTCCTTCAGTTTGGCGATTTCGTCCTCGCGTGTGCGGAGTTCCGCCAGTTTCTCGGCCAATTCTTTCTTGACGCTCTCCAGTTCGACCAGCTTGCCGTTGATGCCCTCCATGTCCTTCTTGGCGGCATCAAGGACTGTTCGTGCGCTCTTGACATCGATATTGGCGGTCCTGGCAGTCCAGTTGTACTTTTTCACATAGCCGTTGAGGCCACGCAGCCACTTCTCGTAGGTGTCCCTGGCTGTCTTGATGTCGTCGATGGACTTGCCCATCTTGTCAAAGATGCCCTCGGAGCCAGCGTACTTGGCGGTCATGGTATCATCTTCTGCCTTGTCAATGGTGATGGCAGACTCCAGCGCATCAACTCCAGAGACGGTCAAGCGCCTGGAAATCTGCTTGATACCATCCAGCATGTCGTCTTCACGGTCCTTGACCGCCTTGGAGAAGGAGGTGGCAAGGGCGAGCTTGCCCTCGTATGTTCCGCTGGCCTTCAAATCCTCGTCAAGCATTGTGCCATCCTCAATGCCCAGGTTTTTGGAGACTGTGGTGATAGTCTCTGCAAGTGCATTGCGCTGGGTGATGACCGTGCTGGCGATGGAGCCGACCTCATTCACGTTCTTCTCGAAATCGCCAGGATTCTCTTTGTATTTAAGGTATGAATAGGCGCCGCTTTCCTTGACGCCAGGCTGCGGCTCCGTGTAGGTCAGCTTGCCACTTTTGCCAGTGTTCGTGTCCGCATCAAGTTTCTTCGCGGTCTCGGACAACCCCTTGGCCATCTTCGCGGCCCGTGCCTGATAGGGTTTTAAGTCCTTCCAAATAAGAAAACTGAAAACCGCCGCCGCAATTGCGAGAACTGCTACCAATGGAGACAGTATCTTTGCCAATTTGCCCATAATAACTCCGTTTCGCTTTAAATGTTATGTTTATTATTGATTTCAACCAGGAAAGATTTGCCGTGCATAGGCACAGACAAAAGATTATTACAAATTAATTGATAAAACGACAAATGCAAACCATCTACTCGCATTTTTTTTCAAAATACTCATTTTTCTCATATTTTTTCTGTTTTTTACTGCGATTACCCCCTCTTGAGTGGCATAAACGGGCGAAAACAGTATATTAATGATTGAATTAGAAATAATTTAATAGCTAATTGCTAATTGCTCCTATGCCCACAGAGACCATTGACATATCATCGGCGTTCTGGCTGTTCAGCGCCTTCTCGTTCATCCTTGGCTGTTGCATCGGCAGTTTCATGAACGTAGTCGTATGGCGGCTGCCGCGCGGCGAATCGCTGGTGCATCCTCCCAGCCACTGCCCCAAATGTGGGCACACCATCAAGCCATGGGAGAACATCCCCATCATCAGCTGGCTCTGCCTAAAGGCTCGCTGCTCCAGCTGCCACCTGCCCATCTCCATCAAGTACCCCATCGGTGAAGCGGCGACAGGTATTCTGTTCGCATTCCTCTGGATGCGCATCTTCCAGCGTGGGCTGCCCCTAGAGTGCATCCCTGGCTTCTTCTTCCTCGGAGGGGCTCTGCTGGCCGCCGCGCTCATCGATGCCGAGCACCGCTTTATTCCTGATGAGGTCACCTATAGCGGTCTCGTGTTCGCGCTAGCGATGGCAATGATTCTGCCAATGGGCCGCCTCGTCCTACTTCCAACGCCGAATCCACACGCTGGTGCTCTTATCTTCACTGGTGTCAGGGCTATGCTGCTCAACTGGCACTGTGACCTCGCACCACACCCACTCCTTGCGGCTCTGCTGGACTGCCTGCTAGGGGCTGCCATGGGCTACGCCCTCCTCGCGTTGTTCGCCTGGTCTGCCAGACGCATCTTCGGCAACGTCAGCAAGAGTTTCTGCAAGCCCGTCAACGCCACCTTGACGAAGGAAGGCATCCGCCTCCACAACACCTTCCGCTCATGGGAAGAAACGCTTGATGCCGACAGCGATGTCCTCATCCTCCACGGCACCCTCCCCTCTTCAAAGGCCATCGCCAAAATCACCGCCAATGCCAAGGGGCTTTCCATCGACGGGCAGCCCCATGACTGGAAGGCCACTCCCAAACAGGAGGTCAAGGTGGTGCGCCTTGCCACCACCCGCGACGTCATCGGATGCGGCGACGTCAAGTTGCTTGCCATGATCGGCGCCTTCCTCGGGGCGGACGCGACCATCTATGTTCTCCTCACGGGTTCCCTGCTTGGCCTCCTCTACGCAGTGCCGTCGATGCTCATCCGCCGCAAGTTCATCCCATCTCTCCCCTTCGGCCCCTTCCTGGCAGTCGCCGCCCTGCTCTGGATGCTCTTCGGCAACCTCGCCTACCTCGTTCTTTCATAACTATGGACACCAAGAACTACGTCTGCACCATTACCGCCGAACAGGCCAACCAGCTGAAATCCATTGTTGAGCAGAAAGGCTTCACACTGGACCAGATTCCCTACTCGCTCTGGCGCGCCCGCCAAAACAAACTGACCATCGTCGCATATGCATCTGGCAAGCTAACGGTCCAAGGACCTGGCACGGGTGAGTTCATCCAGTTCACTTTGGAACCCGAGGTGCTGAAAGAGGCGCGATTCGGCTACGAAACGGAACTGGCGAAAATCGAAAACCCGCAGATGTTCGAGCCCCACGCAGGCATTGATGAAAGCGGCAAGGGCGACTACTTCGGCCCCCTCGTCATCGCATGCGCCTATACGGATGCCACCTCTGCGCAGAATCTCCTGGACGCTGGGGTCATGGATTCCAAGAGAATCTCATCGGATGCGAAAATCCTCCAGCTGGATGCCCTCATACGCAAGGAGTGCGCTGGAAAGTTCTCGCTTATCACCGTGGGTCCCGAAGCCTACAACAGGCTCTACGCCTCTTTCGGCAACCTGAACCGACTTCTGGCATGGGGCCACGCCAAGTCCCTGGAGGAGCTGCTAAAGCTGGTGCCCACCTGCCCGCGCGCGATTTCAGACCAGTTCGCCAGCACGGAGGCGACCGTGCGGAACGCCCTGCAGGAACGCGGGCGGGCCATCACGTTGGAGCAACACCCAAAGGCGGAGGCCGACGTTGCAGTCGCAGCAGCCTCCATTCTGGCCCGCGCGGAATTCGTGCGCGTGATGAAGCGCCTGGGCGAATCCATCACCCTTGTCCTCCCCAAAGGGGCTGGTCCCGCCGTCACCCAGACCGCTGCAGCCATCTACCGCAACGGTGGCGAAGAGGCCCTGCGCAAGGTCGCCAAGCTGCACTTCGCCATCACAGCTGCTATAAAACAAGGCTAGAGCTTCTAGAGATTCTAGAGCTTCTAGAGCTTCTAGAGCTTCTAGAGATTCTAGAGATTCCTACCACCAACCATTCCAATCAACCATAACCAGTCAGGTGCCTACATGAAAAAACACATCCTACTTGCATTCCTCCTTGCCGTTCTGGCATACGCCGTGGAGATTCCCTTCGAGCCAGCCTTCCCTGCCATCGAAAAAGTGGCTGTACCTGCGGGCGATAATGAAAACTACTCGGATTTTGTCCAACTGCCAGCCGTTCCCGTGAAGCCGGGGAAGTCCGTTGTACTCAAGGTCAATCTGCGCATGGACTGCAAGAGCTTTGGCGGCTGGAACCCCTGGGGCGCCATCGAACTCAACGGACGCGAAATCAACCGCACCGCCTCGAACGGCACTCCACGCCTGCTGCTGCGCGGCCCCGTCCTGCACACCACGCACCCGCGCGAAAAGCTGGTGCCTTACTGGCGTGAAGGTGGTCACAGCCTCATCCTGACACTTTTCGTACCCGAGAACGAAACGAAGATGAATCCGCAGGTGATTGACAGCCAATTCGGCTATGACTACTACTTCGACGTGGATGACATGGTCAGCAAGCTCGTTGTCGGCGCCGACGACCGCATAGAGAACGACACGCCAAACAAGTTCCGCTTCATCAACGCCCTAAGCAAACGCATCGCCGACCTGGCCTTCATTGCAAAGGCCATCCAGCTTGGCTACGTCCCCACAACCGAACTCTTCCCGCTGAAAGGCATCAAGTTCTGGAAGACCGATGGGCTCAAGAGCACGGCGGGCAGCGTCAGCGGCAACGGCTTCAAGCTGAATGTCTCCCCCTTCGGCGGCATGGAGCTGGATATGGACGGGAACAAACTCTACTTTGAATCTGCATTCAGCTATCCAGCCTCGCCATTTATGAAGTACAACCGCCTCGCACTGGACAGCGTGACAGGGGTGCCAGGCATCCAGACGAAGGTCTCCCAGCAGGGAAATAAC
>JAFTAC010000685.1 GCA_017458805.1 Victivallales bacterium
ATCTCTAGAAGCTCTAGAAGCTCTAGAACATCATTTAATATACCACTCAAACTAAAGAAGTCACTTGCCTTGAATTACGGTTTTATTGATGTAGATTATTGAAAAGCGAGATAAAGAGGTAATTAATGCAATTTTCACTTGAACAGCTACTGATGGATTTCGAGCAGGCGTTTGACTGTCGTATCACGCTTCATGACCCGATGCATCTGCTGGGAGGCAACAAGGAACTCTGTCAGCTGGGGGAGTGCAGAATGTCGCATCGCAAGACTTTTCCAGCAATGTGCGGGCAGGAGGAGCGTGAGTACTGTGTGGAACACTGCATGTTCCAGTTCAACCGATGGGTGGAACGGACTCGTCGTCCACTCTACATTATGCACTGCCGCAACGGTTTCTGGCAACTGGCTGTGCCCATTTACCGCAACGGCATCCATGTTCTCAATATGTTCGCAGGGGTGTGGAAGCGTTTTGACGACAAGACGAAAATACGTCGCATCGCCCGAATGCTGCCCGTTTTCGCAGAAGGCCTCATTCATATACTTGAAAGCCAAGTTTCGCAGAATAATCAGCAAGCGAACACAATGGCAACGCGCATTCATACGTTTATAGGTAATAACTACAATCGTCCGCTGGAGACCAGGGACTTGGCGCATCACCTCGCCCTCTCCGTCTCGAGGACCTGTGCGGTCGTGCAAGAGATGTGCCATTCCAGCTTCAAGCGGCTGCTCAATCTGGAGCGCATACGCCACGCCAAACTCTACCTTGAGCAGACCGACCTGAGAATTAAGGAGATAGCCTTCCTCTGCGGTTTCGCTTCTCCTGAACACTTCGTACGCACGTTTCAACAGTTTGAGAAATGCACGCCTGGAAGATGGCGTAACAGACTGTCTCTTGACAATGCTTTCAAGCACTCCGTTTATCAATGAGATGCTAATGCCTGTTGTTCAATTTTCTATCACTTTTTCTTGCGCTTGCCGCTGGCGCGGGTGATGCGGCGGTGTTCGGATTGGTAGTCGGCCTCACGCTTGCGGTTGGCGCCTGCGGCTGCTTTGCGCTTGCCGTCAACGGCGTCCTCCTTGTGGGACTCGCGCTCACGCAGCTCCAAGACAATCGGAAGTCCCGCCTCTGGGTAGAAGGCCTCGCGCAGCTGATTCTCCAAATACTGCAAATAATTGGCGGGGCAGAGGGAGCGCTTGTTGACAAAGAGCCTGAAGGTGGGGGGTGGACAAGTGGTCATCGTGCCGTAGAAGAGCTTGAAGCTCTTGAGGCCCGTGCTTGGCGGCGGATTACGCGCCATGATATCCTGCAAGAACTGGTTCAGGATGGCGGTCGGAACCTTGACCCCCATCTGCTCGCGGACATGCAGCATGCGCCCCGCGATCTCTTTGAAATTGAAGCCCTTAAGCACGGAGACGAGAAGCAGCGGCGCATGCGCCATAAAGGGCATCTCCTGGCGGATGCGCTCGATCATCTTCTTCTCGGAGGGATTCTCCTTCCGTGCCAGATCCCACTTGTTTGCCAGCAGAAGGCAGGGTTTCTTAGCCTCCACAATGACGTGGCCGATGCGGCGCTCCTGGCTCGTACACGGGTCGGTGGCATCCAGCATGAAAATCACCATGTCGCAACGGGATATGGCATTTTCGGAGCGCGATAGGCTGAAGAACTCCACGACGGTATCGACCTGCTTCTTACGACGCATGCCCGCCGTGTCGATGATGGTGATGGGCAGCGGGATGCCGTCGTACTCAAGGTCAACAGGCTCGTCGATGGCGTCGCGCGTGGTGCCAGGTATATTGGAGACCATCACGCGCTCGCGTCCCAATATCTTGTTGACCAGGGAGGACTTGCCGACGTTGGGGCGACCGACGACAGCCACCTTGAGGCGGTTTTCGTTCTTCTGCTCCTCTTCCTGCCAGGCCTCCTGGGGGACAAGCGACAGTGTCGCCTCCAGCAGGTCGCTGATGCCGATGGTGTGCATGCAGCTGACGGGGTGTATCTCCTTGATGCCCAGCTTGGCGAAGAGACCTGTCGCCGAGGCGCGCAGGGGCTCGTTGTCGCCTTTGTTGGCGGCGATGACGATGGGCTTTCCGCACTTGTGGAGGTAGTCCGCCACCTCTTCGTCCTGGATGGTGATGCCGTCCTGGATGTTGACCACCCAGATGAGAACAGAGGCCTCCTTGACGATTTCAGCGACCTGCTCGCGGATGAGGCCATCGAAGATGTCGGTGGTGTTTTCGCGGTGATGCACCCCCAGACCGCCTGTATCGACAAGCAGAAACTTCTTGCCGAAGTGCTCTGCGGGGGCGGTGATGCGGTCACGCGTCACGCCGCTCTGCTCATGCACGATGGCAACCCTCTTGCGGAGAATGCAGTTGAACAGGGCGGACTTGCCCACATTCGGGCGACCGACTATGGCGATGATGGGGAGTGACATGGCGGGTACCTCTATTGTCTATGTGGCTATTGCACGACCTTGTTGGCAAGGGCGTATTCGAGCCGTTTGATGGCCTTCTCCTTGCCGAGGATTTCGAGGGTCTCGAAGATGCCTGCGCCGATGGCGGAACCAGTGACGGCGACGCGCAGGGGCTGATTGAGCTTGCCGTGGCCGAGGCCAGCGGCCTCTGTAGCGGCTGCGACGATGGGCTCCAGCGTGGCTGCATCGAAGGTGGCAAGGGCTTTGAACTGCTCCAGCAGGGACTTCAATGCGGCGATGGCGGCTGGGTCCTTGAGCTGCTTGGCGCATGCCTTTTCATCGTAGGCGGGGATGTCGTTGAAGAAGTACTCCCACTGCGCGATGTCGGCGAAGACCTTGGTGCGGCTGTGCATGAGTGCGCAGACCTTGGCGGCCAGTGCTTCGTCAATGCTCTTGCCCCACTCGAAGGTGGCAATCCATTCAAGTGCGGTCTTGCGGAACTCGTCCTCGGGCATTTCGGCGATATAGAGACCGTTGAGGTTGGTGAGCTTCTGGATGTCCATCTGAGCGGCGCCGTGCTGAACGCGCTCCAGCGTGAATGCCTCCACGAGTTCTTCCCGTGTCATCTTCTCGCGGTTGTCGCCAGGCGCCCAGCCGAGCAGTGAGAGGTAGTTGACAAGGGCATCGGCAAGATAGCCCTTTGTGCGGAAGTCGCCCACGAAGGCATCGCCGTCGCGCTTGCTGTAGGGCTTGCCAGCCGCATTGACAATCATCGGCAGGTGGCCGTATTGCGGAGGCTGTGCGCCAAGGCATGCGAAGAGCATGATGTGCTTGAAGGTGTTCTCCACGTGGTCGTCCCCGCGGATGATGTGGGTGACCTTCTGCGTGATGTCATCGACCACGTTGGCAAGGTGGAAGACGGGGGAGCCGTCAGAGCGGACGATGACCACGTCCTTCAGGCTGTCCAGAGGCTTCGTCATGTCGCCCTTCACGATGTCGTGGTAGGTGATGGTGCGGCGCGTGAAGCAGAGCTTGGCGGCGTTGGGGAGGGTGAACTCCTGGCCCGCCTTCACCTCGTCCAGGTGGTCGTTTAGCGTGAAGAGCACGTTGTCCTGCGCATCCTTGACGACAAGGTTGAGGAAGCCCGCCAGCGTCGCGCCGCCAGGCGCGGGTTTGCCCTTGCTGGAGACTCCTGCGTAATCAACGCCCTTGTGGCTGACAACCACGGGAACCTCGGGGTGCACGGGCGTCTCGGCGGGACCGACCTCGGCGATGCCTGGGACACGCGCCGTATCAAAGGGGATGCGGAAAAGGATGGCCTCGCCGTTGCCGCCCTTGTTGTCCTTGTAGGCGTCGCCCTGGGCGAGAAGCTGCTGTGCGGCAGCCAGGTGCTTCTGGACCTGGGAGGTCTGGTAGAGCGGGGGCTTCTCGTCGAAGTCAAGCTTGAGCCACTCCATGACCTCCAAGAGGGTTGCAATGGCCTCTGGGGTTGAGCGTTCCAGGTCAGTGTCCTCGATACGGAGAAGGAAGCTACCTCCTTCATGGTGCGCGAAAAGCCAGTTGAAGATGGCGGCGCGGATGTTTCCAATATGAACCTGCCCTGTGGGGGAGGGGGCGAATCTGACGCGAACACTCATGGTCTGCTCCTTGGGATATGGTTATTTCAAACAACAAAATAAGATATCAGTATCTATATAGCTAAATATCCATTTCTAACTAATATATACTAGTATATTCCTTTGTCAAATGAGAATGTGAAAAAAAGTCTAATTCATGTTGAACAACTGCTTGATAGGGACAAGATAGTCGAAATAGCCGTTTTCCTCTACTTCGGGAGCAATGCTTCCATCGTAAACGAGGACTGTGCGGACGGAAATCCCCTTCGGCAGACGCATCTTCGCCACCTTCGCCTCCATCTCCCCCTCTATCTCAATGGTTATATGCTCACGGCGCTTGACTTCGACCAAATAGACGGATTTGGGCGTCTGAATCAGGAGATCAACCTGGACTCCAGCAGAATCATCGCTTCGGCGGCGTGAATATGGTGCAGCGGAGATGATTAGCTTCCCCTCTAGGCCAATCAAAGGACAAAGGGCCTTGATGTTGTTCAAGACTAGATTCTCGAATTGAAGACCCATAATAGCCTCCCAGCCAGGCAGTTGCTCCAACGATACAAATCGAAACAGACCATCCTGAATCGCAGTCTTGCGTGGTTCGATGATTTTCAGATAAAAGCGAACATAGTTGTCCCGCAGTCTATATTGCACTTCCCGCACAGCACGCCCAGTTTCAGGATTCTTGCCCGCATTTGCACTGATGAAGCCTGCCAATGTCAGATCGCGCAATACACCACTCAAATGCCCGTTGGCCTTCATTTTCAAGGCTTTCGCAAGCTCTGACAGGCTTGCAGGGCCGTTGGAAAGGGCTGTCAAAACCTCCAATCTTACGGGGTCTTGCCCAAATGTGTCCCTGAATATGCTGTCAAACTCCTTGAACAGATACCCCTCTGGTAGAAAACAAAGCCGCCGCATGTTCTCCTCCGCAGAAAGCGAAGGGTCAATCTCTTGGAGATATTTTGGAACACCCCCTGTCACGGACAAAATGTCAAGCACCTCTCGCATGGCCACACAGTTGGCTTTTCGCCCCCAGAACTCCAAACATTCGGGCAACGGAAGTTCAGGCAAGGTTATGTCCAAGGATATTCTGCCCACAAATGCTTTTGAGCGCAGCACATTGTCCTGTATCCATGACGACACGCTGCCCGCTATGGCAAATATCAGCTTGCCATGGCGGGAAAACTGCGTATCCCAGGCATTCTTCAAGAACGCTGCAAAGGATTTGTCATAACCGCCCATCCATGAGATTTCGTCCAGAAAGACGATGGTCTTGATATTTTTGGCAAGCGCAGCATCCAAAGCGTCAAATGCCTTTGGCCAGTTGTCCGCCTTCGCCTCTGGCAAACCTGTGACTTGGGCCAGACGCTCGCAAAAATTGTCTATCTGCTTCTGGTTGGTCATTTTACCATCAGGTGCCAGTCCCTCGATTTCGATGAACCTGCATTTGCTCCTGGAAGCAAACTCCTCCACTAGCGTCGATTTGCCAATGCGCCGTCGCCCTGAAACCACGACCATCGATGAAGAGGGCTTTCGCCACAACGCCATCAGACTGTTAAGAAAATAACCACGTCCTATAAACATCTCTAATCTCCTAATTCCATTGCCTCATATAGTATAAACCACTTTCCGCAATAATCCAATACATTTGGGCGAAAAAGTGCTATTTTTCAAATTAGTCGCCCGATTTTGATAGCTGATATTCGGGCGAAAAAATTCTATTTTTCCAAATAGTCGCCCGATGTTAATGGCTGAAATAATGATGCTTACCTCAATTCACTCTACTCCGTCTTCAGCAGGAACATAGCGAACTCGTTAAGCATGGGAAGGGTGAACTTAACGGCATGTCCATCCATCGAGCATGGGTATGGTGTTTCATCGGGGGCAAGAAGCAATTCTGTTGGTCGGATGCGTTCGGGGAGGTTCAGTTTCACGCGGATGTCGTAGAGCGGTTGCGCTGGCAAATCCGACGGAAGGTTCAACAGGCTGATGACCAGCCGCTTTTCCTCTGGCTGCTCATAGACGGTGATTTCCGTCGTGCGCGGTGCGTTCGTCTCAACGTACTGCTGCCCCCGCAACTCCTTCAGCAGCGTGATGAGTGCCTTGCGGTGGTAGTCCCACTTCACCTCCTCCAGTACGCCAGCACAGTAGATGACCTCGCCCTTGCCGTACTTGTGGCGGACAAGCGCGGGCGTTCCCTGGGGAAGCATCGGCGGATCGCTGATGCCAGAGGAGAAGTATTCGGGTTCCCGTGTCTCGGAAATCGGCAGCGTCAGCGTACCTTCGACTACCGTGTCTCCATCCGCCTCAAGCATGCACTGCCTGGAGTCTAACATAAGCGGATACTGCTCCGTCGCAATACCTAAGAGAAGCGATTCTTTCGTGGGCGCAATGTAGGTGCGCTTCTGTGTCATGCCGCGGTAGTGGACGCCGAAGAGCTTCGCAAGGGCAAAGTCCTCCCGCCGCCCCTTTTCTGGGTCATACAAGGAGGTACAGTAGCTTGTGTAGAGCTTGCCGCCGTTGGCGACATACGTCTCCAGTGCCATGCACTCCTCGTCCGTCAAACGTGCTCCAAAAGCCACAAACACAACAGGATAGCGGCAGATGTCTCCAGTGGTGCTGTGCTCCGTCGTCCAGAGTGCGCGCTCCTTCAGAGTGCGCACATCCGTGAAGGTAAAGGTCAAATGCGCATCTGCCAGAGCACGAACAAGGTTCTCGCCGTTGGGGTTGTAGGCGAATGCTGCGTCATTGCACTTGTCAATGGGCAGCCTTCCGCAGTCGATGTTCACGCGCGAGGGGAAGCTGTAGAAGATGGCAACATCCGCCAGCGGAACCGAACTGCCTGAGATGTACGTCTCATAGCGAGCGTAGGCGTCATTGATTTCCCGTGCGTGGTCGTAGAAGCGTTCGTCAAGCGTCCCTTCGGGGTCGATGGCGTCAATCAGCGTGAACGATGACTGGTTTGCGAGGGCCGCGTATGCCCGCATCAGCAGGTTCTCGCGGGAACGTTCCGTCGTGTGAAACGCAAGATTTTCGCAACGCGGAGTCATGAATTCCATCGGGCGATGCGGCGAGAAAGCGGAAAAGAGCTTGCTGACGTAGGACTGCTCGATGGCATTCCCCGTGAAATCCCCCGCAAGGTATTCGCTGGCGCGGATGAACTCCTCGTTCATGCCGCCCGCCCAGCCGCGCAAGAGGCTGGCGCACTGGATGTTCACCGTGCGTTCGGGCGTGCGCGCATGGATGGTATCGCGTATCCGAGTCGCAAACTCCCCCATGCATTTGGAACGCCACTGCGCATAGCGCGTGAAGTGCGGGTCGTTCCAGTCGATGAACTGTGGTAGCTCTTCGCCCGTCTCCTCAAAGTAGCGCCGCTTGCAGTCGGGGCACTGGCAGAGGATGCCAAACCATCCGAACATATCAATCCAGAAGCCCTGCACGTCATAGCGCGAGTTGAGCTCGTCAAGCTCCGCGAGGAAATAGTCGCCGAAACCGCCATTCATGCAGCAGACGCCCCAACGCCCGCCATATGTCTCCTGGTTCCCCTTGCCACTGTAGAGTATCATGCGCCAGTCAGGGTGCAACTTGTACGGCATCGTCGCCCAATAGCTGAAGTAGGCCTGCACGTCAATGCCGCGACGACGGCATGCCGCCACCGTCTCGCCAAAGAAGTCGCGTCCCTTCAGCTGCTTGTGCGCATAGCCCTTCTGTGTCGGAAAGAGGCAAATGCCCAGCGAGTTCCCCGCGTAGATTTCTGCGCAGGTGACATGCGCCTTCACCATCATGTCCGCATAGCGTTCGGGGTCGAACTTGCTGAAGAACCGCTCGTTCCAGTCGGGAATGTGCTGGTCAACCAGGATGCGACGCAAATCGCGCCCGTACCATTTTTGCATAGTGTTGCTCCGTTGGAAATACACCTGGCGCTGCGCCAGGCACAAAACAGGCTTCCCCCATGCGCCCTGTCGATGGCAGTCCCCCCAGATGCTCCAAGCGGTGAAGCTCGGCACGCATCAAGTGCGCCAACTCCGTCCTGACAGCGCGCCCCTTTAGGG
>JAFTAC010000686.1 GCA_017458805.1 Victivallales bacterium
CTACTCTTTCTGGGGAACTCAAGTATATAATTCCCTTTTATTTGCCCACCGGGTTGAATAATAGCAAAGTGCCATTATCTTAACCATCGACAAAGAGCCTTATATACGATGAGCCTTCAAATAACAGCAAAAGGAGAACACCATGAAGAAAATTTTGTTTATCTGTTCACTCTTACTAGGAATTACGCTTCTCCAGGCGGCAGTTGCGCCAGGGGAGAACATCCTCGTCAACGGCGAGTTTGACATGGAGGACGTCACCCACCTCACGGGGCTGGACATGAAGTCCCCCCAGTTCTGGGGACCGACAGGCGCGACTCAAAACATCAACATCTTGGACAAGAACGTCCCTGCGGGGAAACGAATCGTCCAATTCATCGCGCCAACGGGGAGCAAATCGGATGAAGTGACCCTGCGCCAGATGGACATGACGCTTGTTCCAGGAGGAAAGTACCGCATTACCGCGATGGTCAAAACGACTGGCTTCAAATCCCCCCATTGCGGAATCACGGTCTATAACTCTGGTTGGGCAGAAGAGCTCGGCATTGTCAGTTTCCCCGAAAACCAGGAGTGGACACGTATGCAGGCAGACATCACCCTGATGCCTTCCAGAGACAACTGGTACGGCTTCGCGCTCTTCGCCTGCGACTTCACCGGAGCCATCGAAATCGCCGATGTGAAAATGGCGGCGATTTCCGAAGACGCGCTGAAAGGCAGCAAGGTCAGCGAACTGACCAGGCAACTTGCCCAGCCAAGGCTGGTCCCCTGGAAACCCTTGCTTCATAACATTCCGCTCCACAAGGACGGCAAAGTCCCCGAGATGACCTTCCGCTTCTTCGGCAAACTGCCCGGTGGCGAAATCACGGATTATAGCGTCTGCTATTCCGTAAATGGCGGCGGCACGCTCGAAGTGCCGTTGACTCGCCAGGAGATTGCGCTGCCGCTGCCCTCCGTGACGACCGCAGGCGATTTCATGCTCGCCGTCTCCGTTGTCCAGAAGACAACTGGAAAAGTCATCTATATGCGGGCACATACCGCCTCGGCCTTCGTGGTGCCCGAGACGTCGGACAAAGGCCACAGGCGCCTCAACAACCTCGTCGTCGAAGTTCTCAACGCCCCGCTCGCAAAGAGCGCGGATGCGCAGAAATTCAGCTTCTCCATGGTGCGCAGCGGATGGATTTTCATCGCCGCGAAGAATGCCGAAGCCAAAAGCCTTGAAATCAAGCTGGACGGCAAGGTGACCGTCATCAACGCGAACACGCCGAGGCTGGAGAACTTCCGCGACGTCCTCATCGGAGGGCACACTCTGGAAATCACAGGTGCCGTCAATGGCGGAACCATCATCGTCCGCTCCATCCCTGAAATCTTCAACTACTGCCCAGGCATCAACAACGGCGTGCCAGAGAATCCCAAGTTCGACTGGGAATTCCAGAAGAAGTATGTACTCCCCGCTGTCACGACCCAGAACGGCGGCAACATCCCGCCGGAAAACCGCAAGGAGTTCTTCGATGCGGGCTACAAGTGGATTGCCAACCTCGGCACCGTCTATGTAAAAAGCGACGTCCTGCCACAACGCCTGAAAACCTCCACGGGCATGACTAGCCCCACCTACCAGGGCGTCAGCTGCGACGAGCAGTTCTTCAACAGCCTCAGCTCCATCCTCCCCTACACAGAGGGCATGAAGAGATTCGTCCCCTTCAACGACCATGTCATCTACACGTGGATTACAGGGATGCCTTCCATCGTCGGACTGCACAACGACTTCATCGCGGAATGCGTCAATACTTGCCATGGACGCGGCCGCCTCATCTCCGAGGTTTACTGCCGCACGCAGCCGACCCTTGAAGACGCCATGAAATACCTGAACACGGCAATCATCGACAAGACGAAAGCCTACAAGTCATTCTATCCGGACATTCTGCAGCACTGGGGCATCATTCTGGGCGATTTCAACCAGATCCCAATCCTCTCGCTGGCCCACCATTCAAATGTTGACTACAAGTACTACCTCGACCTTCAGTTCAACATCCTCGCCAACCATCCGGAATGCAAGGACATGGCGATTACAGGCTATTGGGGCAGCTACTACGCCGACCACGAACTCCACCGCTGGGCATTCATGCTGACACGACACTACTGCGTCGAGGGAAAGAAGACCATGCTGTCGGACGTGTACGGCCTCTCCTACGACCCGGGCCACATCAAAAACGGCGACTTCGGCAATGGATTCGACCACTGGACCATCAGCGGCAACATCACCGGCGGCAAGCACGCTGGCTTCGCCTCCAGGAGCCAGAACCGCTGGGGCGGCAACAACGGCGTCGGCGACACCTTCGCGCTGTTCACAAAGCAGAACGACGAGGTCAGCACGGTCACCCAGAAGGCCCCTGGCTTTGTCCCTGGCAAGGCATACTGCCTGCAGTTCTCGACCGTTGACTTCAACGACGTCAAGGCGAACCGCCTCAATCCACGCCTGTTCGGCATCAATGTCACGCTCGGCGACGGCGCGCAGATACGCAACGACCTCTCATGGGTCCATGTCGATAAGCGTGAGAAGGGCCGCTACGCCCAGAACAATGGCGTCGCCCGATGCAACCTCCATCACATCGTGTTCATCGCCACCAAACCTGAAATCA